>JBAVIQ010000240.1:0-8893 GCA_049687035.1 Steroidobacteraceae bacterium | reverse complement strand
CGCGTGAATTCGGCGTGCTGGCGGT
Organism: Steroidobacteraceae bacterium; assembly: GCA_049687035.1. Taxonomy (GTDB): domain Bacteria; phylum Pseudomonadota; class Gammaproteobacteria; order Steroidobacterales; family Steroidobacteraceae; genus RPQJ01. The sequence continues at coordinate 8,868 of JBAVIQ010000240.1, read as the reverse complement.
CGATGAAGGCAATCGCGTGCTGGGTTTCCAGGAGAAACCGAACGATCCGCAGCCGGTGCCCGGGCGTCCGGACGTCGCGCTCGCGTCGATGGGCATCTACGTCTTCAACCCGCGGCTGCTCGAGCGCCTGCTGCGCGCCGACGCCGAGGATCCCGGCTCCGCCCACGACTTCGGCAAGAACATCATTCCGCAGGCGATCGAAAACCTGCGCGTGTTCGCCTATCCATTCGAGGACGTGCGCAGCAAGGCGCAGCACTACTGGCGCGACGTCGGCACGGTCGACGCGTACTACGAAGCGAACATGGAACTCGTGCGCGTCTCGCCCGAGCTCAACATCTACGACGAGCAGTGGCCGATCTGGACCTACCAGGAGCAGCTGCCGCCGGCCAAGTTCGTGTTCGACGACGCAGACCGCCGCGGCTGTGCGATCGACTCGATGGTGTCGGGCGGCTGCATCATCTCGGGTTCGCGCGTGTCGAATTCGCTGCTGTTCTCGCAGGTGCGCGTGCACGACTACTCGACGGTGGATCGCTCGGTGATCCTGCCGCGCGTGCACATCGGCGAGCACTGCGTGATCCGCAATGCGATCATCGACTCGGGCGTGGTCGTGCCCGATGGCACGACGATCGGCGTCGACCCGGCGCAGGATCGCGAGCGCTTCAGCGTGAGCGAGAACGGCGTTACGCTCGTCACGGCGTCGATGCTGCGTCCTGCGGCGCGCAGTGGCGGCGGCTGACGACGGCCAGGCCGTCAGCGAACTTCACGGTATTTGCGCGAGGGATTTCGACGATGCTGCTGCGAAATGCGCTGTTGCGGATGGCCGGGCTGTGCGCCGTGCTGGTCATGCTGGCGGGCTGTTCGACCTTCAATCAGAAGCTCGTGTCGCCCGAACTGAGCCTCCTCGGCATCCAGATGCTGTCCACGGACATGTTCGCGCAGAAGTTCAAGGTGCACGTGCTGGTCAAGAATCCCAACGATCTCGAGGTCCCCATCCGCGGCATCGACTACACGATCATCCTGATGGGCGACAGCTTTGCCGAGGGCGTCAGCAGCGACCAGTTCCTGCTGCCGGCGAAAGGCGAGGCCGAATTCGACATGCTCGTGACGACCAATTTCGTGAGCAGCTTCGGCCGCCTGCTGAGCCGCGTCGGCGGCGGCAAGCTGCAGAACCTGCACTACGAAATCGCGGGTGAAATACTTGTCGACAAGGGGATGATCCGCAAGATCCCTTTCAGCCACCAGGGCACCGTCGACGTCTCCCGGGCGCAGGGACAGAAGCCGGGCGAAACCTGAAGGAAGGGGTTAGGGGATAAGGATTAGTCGGAAGCGACGCGAACGCCCCCACCAACCCTAACCCCTAACCCCTAACCCCTCGTACAGCGCCTCGTACTCGCCGATGCGCGCGTCCCAGGAAAAATCCTGCCGCATGCCGTTCTGCATGAGCCGCTGCCACACGCTCGGCCAGCCGTACCACTCGAGCGCGGTCTGCAGCGCCCAGCGCAGGCCGCCTGCGTCGAAATCGTTGAACACGATTCCCGTGCCCTGGCCGGTCGCGGGATCGAAATGCTGCACGCTGTCGGCAAGTCCGCCGGTGCGACGCACCACGGGCACGGTGCCGTACTTGAGGCCGTACAGCTGGTTCAAGCCGCACGGCTCGTACAGTGACGGCATCAGGAAGACATCTGCCGCGGCTTCGATGAAATGCGCGAGCTCTTCGCTGTAGCCGTTGTAGAACACGACGCGCCCGGGGAAGCGTTCCTGCAGTTCGTGCATGAAGCGCTCGTATTGCGCCTCGCCGCTGCCGAGCGCGACGAAACGGCAGTCGCGTTCCTGCAGCAGCTTCGGCAACACGTCGGGCAGCAGGTCGATTCCCTTCTGGCGCGTGAGGCGCGTCACCATGCCGATGAGCGGCACCGAGGTTGCCGCGGGCATGCGCAGCAGGTCGAGCAGCGCTTCCTTGTTGCGCGCCTTGCCGCTGAGGTCGCTCGCGTCATAGTGGAAGGGCAGGTAGCGATCGGTGGCCGGATTCCAGTCGTCGTAATCGACGCCGTTCAGGATGCCGCTCACCGAGTCGCGGCGGGCGCGCAGGTCCGCGTCGAGTCCGTAGCCGCCCTCGTGCGTACGAATCTCGTGTGCATATGTCGGACTGACCGTCGTCACCGCATCCGCGTAGAGAATACCGTGCCGCATCGGGTTGATGCGGCCGTGACCGAGATCGGCCTGATGCAGGGCTTCGATGCTCACGCCCGGCCCCACGTCGGCGGCGGCACTGGCCGAGAACACGCCCTGGTAACCGATGTTGTGAATCGTGAACACGCTGCGGGTCGCGCCGAAGATCTGCGTGTCCCAGGCATAGGCGGTGCGCAGCAGCAGCGGCGCGAACGCGGTGTGCCAGTCATTGCAATGCACGATGTCTGGCGCGAAGCCGAGCCGCTGGCAGCACTCGAATGCCGCGCGCGTCAGCATCAGGTAGCGCACGTGCTCGTCGTGCGCGTCCGAATAGATGAACGGACGATCGAACACGGCGGGGCAGTCCACTAATTGCACCCAGAGGTCCGAACCCGGCAGCCGCGCTTCACACACGTCGTAACGGTACTCGTTGGTGCCGACCCTGACGGACAGGCCCTGCAACGCTGCCACGGGACGCTGTTCGCAGCCCTGCAGGTCCGAGAGCCCGTGCAACGGAACGAAGACGCGGACGTCGTGACCCCGCTGCTGCAGGTGGCGCGAAAGCGCGGCCGCGACGTCACCGAGCCCGCCCGTCTTGGCGAACGGCGAGATCTCCGCGGTCAGGAAACAGATGCGCTGGCTGGGCATGGGCCTGCTAGTTTGCCACAGCGCCCCGTCGCCTCAGCACGATCCGGGTGGATGGCGCGCGCAGCGTCGGTATGCTTGACGCCATGAAAGCAATTGTTGCCGACGGCCACGCCGCCCCCCCCGAGTTCCGCCGTATCGCGCGCGCGATCGAATTCGTCGCCGCGAATGCCCGGCAGCAGCCGTCGCTGGCCGACATTGCCGCGGCCGCGAACTGGAGTGAGTATCACTTCGCACGCGAATTCCGCCGGTGGACAGGCATTTCGCCGAAGCAGTGGCTGCAGCAGCTGTCGCTGACGGCAGCGAAGCAGGCTCTCGACGACGAGCGCTCCGTGCTGCAGGCGGCGCTCGACGTGGGGCTGTCCGGATCGGGCCGGCTGCACGACTTGTTCGTGACGCTCGAAGCGGTGACGCCGGGCGAATACAAGTCACGCGGGCGCGGCCTGACGCTGTGGTCCGGGACGGCGCAATCGCCGTTCGGCGAGGTGCTGATCGTGCGTTCGGGTCGCGGCATCGCGTTCCTCGCGTTTGCCGACGAAGATGGCTCGTTCGATGGCTTCGACGATTTCCGTGCGGTGTGGCGCGATGCGGACTGGGCGCAGGACGACGCCGGGGCGAAGCAGATCGCGGAAACGATCTGGCGGGCGGCCCCTCGCGCCGACCGCAAGCTCACGCTGTGGGTGCACGGCAGCAACTTCCAGTTGCAGGTGTGGCGCGCGCTGCTCGCCGCGGGGCAGGACCGCACGTTGAGTTATGCGGCGCTCGCGCAGTCGATCGGGCGCGGGTCCGCGTGCCGCGCCGTGGGCTCAGCCGTCGGTGCGAACCCGGTGGCCTGGCTGATTCCGTGCCACCACGTGTTGCGCGCCAACGGCGCGCTGGGGGGTTATCGCTGGGGACTCGAGCGCAAGCGGGCGATGCTCGCATGGGAACTGGCCCGCTCGGTCAGGAACGCTATTCGTCGTCCTTCGGCTTCTCGCGCTTTGGCAGGATCGCGCTGAGCATCGTCTCCTGTATCTTGGCGAGCGCTTCGATGTTCTGGCGCGTGAGGTCAGCCACGGTGGCGAGCGGCGTGTGCGCGACGATCTTCGAGATCTGCGCCTGCAGCGATTCCTGCTGGTTCAGGAACGTTTCCACGCTCTTCTCGAGGAAGCCCGCGAGGAAGCCCTGCATCGGGTTGCCATAGAAGCGGATGATGGACTCGAGCACCGGCGTGCTCAGGATCGGCCGGCCGAACTGTTCCTGCTCGGCGATCACCTGCAGCAGGATGTGCCGGGTGATGTCGTGTCCGGTCTTGTCTTCGACGACACGGATCTTTTCGCCCTTGACGATCAGCCCGCGGATGTCGTCGAGCGTGATGTGGCGGCTCTGCGAAGCGTCGTACAGACGGCGGTTCGCGTACTTCTTGATCAGGCGTTCCTGGCTCATGGGCACGAGTGTACCTGAGCCATTGTGCGGTGCATGAAACGCAGTGCAAAAAGGCGGAGTGGGCGATGGCCCCGGAGGGAGCCACCGCCGCGGTCAGGGTCCGCGATCAGGCAGCCTTGCCGCTCGCCAGGGAGGTCGCGTCCTCGATCCACCTGGCAAAGCCGGCCTGCGACTCGGTCGCCATTTCGGCCAGCGCCTGCTGCCGGGTCGTCGCCTTTTCGGCGAACTTCGTTGCGATTTCGCGCTGCTTCGACAGCAGCGTCGGCAGGTCCTTGGCCTTGACCGTGGCGTTCATCTGGTCGAACGCGAACTGCATCAGGTCACCCGTCAGTTCGTACTGGAAGCGGGCGACGCGCTCGATGTTGCCGACCATGACCTCGTTGAAGCGGGTCGCCGGGGTGAAAGCGCGCTTGGCAAAATCCGTGTAATCCGTCGTCGTCTTGGTGGCGGCCATGGTACGTCCTCGTTGGCGGGTGGGTCGGCTCATGGGCGGCATCGTAGCAGCGGTTGTTTTGCACTGCAATAAGAGAATTACTGCGGGTTTGCAGGGAAGTTCCACCGTGATTTTGCGATGCACACAATGCTCGGACAGAGCGGGTGCCGGGCACCGCCGCCTGGGCGATACTCTTGTCCGCTACCAACACACCCAAGCAATAAGCAAGGCACACCATGAGCGAACAGTCTGCGGCAGAGCGGGTCCTGGCGGACCTGCAGCCTAGAATCGGCCAGGAGATTCACTGCAGCGACTGGCTGCTCGTGTCCCAGCAGCGGATCAACGAGTTCGCGCAGGCGACCAGCGATCACCAGTGGATTCATACCGACCCGGTCCGGGCTGCGCGCGAGTCACCGTGGAAAACCACGATCGCCCACGGTTACCTGACGTTGTCGCTGTACCCGCTGCTCCGCGGTCTGGTCGATGCCGACAAGCCGCTGTTTCCGGGCGTCACGCGCGTCATCAACTACGGCCTCGACAAGCTGCGGTTTCCCAACGCCGTGAAATCGGGGAGCCGCGTGCGCGCCCACTGCGTGCTGCTCAAGCTCGAAGCAGTGACCGGCGGCCTGCAGTTGACCGAGCAGTACACGGTCGAGGTCGAGGGCGAGTCGAAACCGGCCTGCGTCGCCGAAGCGATCATGCGGGCGTACTTCTGACAGCGGACCGGATGGTTCTGCCGAGATTCCCGGGCGGCATGACATTCTGCCGCCTGTGTTGGCTATAGTCGCGACCAATGCCCGGGGGGCGAAGGATCCAGCCATGATTTACGACAGCATCCTGCACACCATTGGCCGCACGCCCATCGTGCGCGTCAACCACATCGCGCCGAAGCACGTCAGCATCTACGTGAAGTGCGAGTTCTTCAACCCGTTGAGCTCGGTGAAGGATCGGCTCGCGATCGCGATCATCGAAGACGCGGAGAAGAGCGGCGCGCTCAAGCCCGGCCAGACCGTCGTCGAGGCAACGTCCGGCAACACGGGCATTGCGCTCGCCATGGTGTGCGCCGCCAAGGGCTATCCGTTCGTCGCAATCATGGTCGAGACCTTCTCGGTCGAGCGCCGCAAGATCATGCGCATGCTCGGCGCCAAGGTGCTTCTGACGCCCGCCGCCGAGCGCGGCAGCGGCATGGTGCGCAAGGCCGAAGAGCTGGCCAGGAAGAACGGCTGGTTCCTTGCGCGCCAGTTCGAGAATCCCGCGAACCCGGCGTATCACCGCCAGACAACCGGTCCGGAAATCCTGAGCGACTTCGCGGGCCGCCGGCTCGACTTCTTCGTGTCGGGCTGGGGTACGGGCGGCACGCTGACCGGCGTGGGCGAGATGATTCGCCTCGCACGCCCCGAAGTACGCATCGTCGCGACTGAGCCTGCGGGGGCCGCGCTGTTGTCCGGAGCCGAGTTCAAGCCGCATAAGATCCAGGGCTGGACGCCAGACTTCGTGCCGAAGGTGCTCAACCGTTCCGTTCCGCACGAGATCGTCACGGTGACGGACGAAGAGTCCATCGCCGCCTCGCGCGCGCTCGCCGGCAAGGAAGGCATCTTCTGCGGCATCTCTTCCGGCGGCAACTTTGCTGCTGCACTGAAGGTCGCCGAGAAGGCGCCCGAGGGTTCCGTGATCCTGACCGTGCTGGCTGACACCGCCGAGCGGTACCTGTCGACGGCGCTGTTTGAAGGCATTGCCGAGGGTTCCGATCAGGAGCCCTGAGCGAGGAGGGGCGCAGAAAACGCATCGCGCCTGCATCTGCGAGCGGCAGACGTGCGAATCAGGGATAATCGCGAGCTTCCCCTGTTTCGCGCTGTCGCGCCGAAAAAACCGATGCCTGATTCACTGCGAAAGGTGCTGCTCGGCACTCTGATTGGCGCCTTCATCGTCGGCTTTGCCTGGCACATCGCCGGCGAGCGCGCGAAGCGCGCGCCCGCGTCGATGGGCGGCCCGCCCGGAGCGTCGATGGCCGGGGGTAAGCCGGGAGCCCCTACGGGTAAACCGGGTGGTGGTGCAGGCGGCGGCCCCATCGTTCCCGTGGTCGCCACGCCAGCGCGCACCGAACACCTCTCGCTCGAAGTCGAAGCGCTCGGCACCGCCCGCGCCAGCGAATCCATCGACGTCACGGCCAAGGTTTCCAACCTCGTCACGGCGATCCGGTTCACCGAGGGCCAGCAGGTCCGCAGGGGCGACATCCTCGTCGAGCTCGACGGTGCGCAGGCCCGCGCCGATCTCGCGGTGGCCGATGCGGCGCTCAAGGAAAGCGCGAGCCAGCTGCAGCGCAGCCGCGAGCTGTATGCGACGAAGGTGCTATCCGACCAGCAGATCGAGCAGATCGAATCGACGTACTCGGCCAACGTGGCGCGCGTCGCCGCAGCGCGCGCGCGCCTCAGCGACACGGTCATCCGTGCGCCGTTCAATGGCCGGGTAGGGCTGCGCCGCGCCAGCGTCGGCGGACTCGTTGCGCCCGGCACCGTCATCACCACGCTCGACGAAACCAGCACCATCAAGCTCGATTTCACCGTGCCCGAGCGTGTCGTGGCGGCGATGAAGCCCGGCCTCACGCTCGAGGCAAAGAGCGTCGCGTACCCGGGCCAGGTGTTCGAAGGCAAGGTCGCGAGCGTCGACTCGCGCGTCGATCCCAACACGCGTTCCGTCATCGTGCGCGCGCTGGTACCGAATGGCGACGGCCTGCTGAAGCCCGGCATGTTCCTCAACGTCCACCTCTCGCGCGGCACGGCCAACGTGCTGATGGTGCCGGAGGAATCGCTGGTGCCGGAGCAGGGCGACGTGTTCGTCTACGTCGTGCAGGACGGCAAGGCGTCGAAGCGCAAGATCCAGACCGGTCAACGCGCTGTCGGCACCGTGCAGGTCACGGATGGATTGCAGGCTGGTGAAATCGTGGTCACCGAAGGCACGCAGAAATTGCGTGACGGTGCCGGCGTCAGCGTGACCGAGCCTACCGCTGCGCCCAGGCGTTCCGTCGCAGCCAGCGAAGGTGGCGGCACCGCGCGATGAAGATCTCGGAAGTCTCGGTCAAGCGTCCGGTCTTTGCCGCGGTCATCAGCCTGATGCTGGTGATCCTCGGCCTGCTGTCGGCCTCACGGCTGGCGGTGCGCGAGCTTCCCGACGTCGAGGCCCCGATCGTCTCGATCGACACCAATTACCTCGGCGCGTCGGCCGACGTCGTCGAGACCAAGATCACGCAGGTGATCGAAGAGCGCGTGGCCGGCCTCGAGGGCATCACCAAGATCACCTCGCAGAGCACCGAGGGGCGCTCGAGCATCAATCTCGAGTTCGACCCGGGCCGCTCGGTCGACGAAGCTGCCAACGACGTGCGTGACCGGGTGGCGCGAGTCGCGAACAACCTGCCACCCGAAGCCGATCCGCCCGAGGTCGGCAAGGTCGATTTCGGCGCCGACCCGGTCATCTGGCTCGCATTGTCGAGCGACACGATGAACGTGCTCGAACTCACCGACTACGCCGAACGCGAGCTCGTCGACCGCTTCAGCGTGCTGCCCGGTGTGGCGCGTGTGCGCATGAGTGGTGCCCGCCGCTACGCGATGCGCGTGTGGATCGACCGTGAGGCGCTCGCGGCACGCCAGCTCACCGTGGCCGACGTCGAAGCGTCGCTGCGCCGGGAAAACGTGCAGCTGCCGGCCGGCCGTCTCGAATCCTCGCAACGCGAACTCACGCTGCGCACCGAGACCGGTCTCAACACCGAGCAGGAATTCCGCGACCTGGTCATCGGCCGCGGCGCGGGGGGTTACCTGGTGCGCCTGGGCGAGGTCGCCGACGTGCGCCTCGCCGCCGAGAACGAACGCACCATCGCGCGTACCAACGGCGTGCCGGGCATCAGCATCGGCATCGAGCAGATCTCGAAGGCCAACACGCTCGAGGTCGCCAAGGCGGTGCGCGCCGAGCAGGACCGGATCATTCCCGACCTGCCGGAAGGCACCCGGCTCCAGGTCAACCTCGACCGTTCCGTCTACATCGAATCGTCGATGCTCGAGGTGGTCAAGGCGCTGCTGATCGCGATGGGTCTCGTGATCGCGGTCATCTACCTCTTCCTCGGCAACCTGCGTGCCACGCTGGTGCCGGCGGTGACGATCCCGGTGTCGATCATCGCCGCCTTCATCGTGATGGGTGCGCTGGGC
>JBAVIQ010000239.1:0-4978 GCA_049687035.1 Steroidobacteraceae bacterium | reverse complement strand
GCGCAAAGGTCTCTTGCTCGCTGGCGCCGTCTGTGCGGCAGCGCTGGTCTACCTGCTCACGTGGCCAGTTCCCGTCGAACCCCTGGCCTGGAATGCGCCAATGTCGACAGGCTATGTCGGGGCTCACGCGCGCAATGAGCGCCTCGCGCGTGTGCGGCTGGTCAAGCTGACGCCGGAGGTCGGGCCCGAACACATCGTGTTTGGTCCTGACGGCAAGCTGTACACGGCGATGCTGTCAGGTGCCGTGCTGAGAATGAATGCCGACGGCAGTTCGATCGAGACCGTGGCCAATACGGGTGGCCGGCCGCTCGGCCTCGACTTCGACGCGAATGGCCGGCTGATCATCGCCGACGCGCTGCGCGGCCTGCTGGCGCTCGAATCCGATGGACGCATTCGCGTGCTGACCGACAGCGTGGGTGGCGAGCCCATTCGCTATGCCGATGCCGTAATGGTGGCTGCGGACGGCAAGCTGGTGTTCACCGATGCTTCGCAGCGCATGTCGCCGCAGAAACACGGCACGTTCGACGCGGCACTGTTCGACATCATCGAGCAATCCTGCACGGGTCGAGTACTCGAATTCGACCCTGCGGCGGGCTCGACCCGCATCGTCGCCACGGGCCTCTGCTTTCCGAACGGCGTCGCGCTGACCGCCGACGAGAAGTCACTGATCATCGCTGAGACCGGCACGTACCGCCTGCTCAAGATCGATCGCGACTCGAATGCGATCAATGCCGGCCAGGCCGTGCGAGATCGTGCCGTCGGAGTCGCCGTGCTGCTCGACAACCTCCCCGGCTTCCCGGACAACGTCACGCGCGGCGCGGACGGGCGCTTCTGGACGGGCTTCACCAAGCCGCGCAGCGCTGCGATCGACGGCATGTCGGACAAGCCGTGGCTGCGCTCCCTGACCCTGCGCCTGCCGAAGGCGCTGTGGCCCGTACCCGCCGCGTACGGCCACGTCATCGCTTTCGACGAGCAGGGTCACGTGCTGCTCGACCTGCAGGATCCGTCGGGACAGCTGCCCGAGACGAGCGGCGCGACCGAGCGCGACGGCGTGCTGTACGTGCAGAGCCTGCATGCCGACGCCTTCGGCGTCCTGCCGCTCACGGACGCGGGAGTGACGCCCCGATCTCCCTGACGGCACTCACGAGCACGGGCAGGTCGGCGCTCGTCGTCCGGTAATTGACGATCGCGGCCCGCAGACAGTAACGGCCGTGCAGCGTCGTATAGGACGGCGCCGCGATCCCGCTCTCGTGCAGGCGGATCAGCAATTCCTCGTTCAGCGCATTGAGCTGCTCGTCGCTCAGACCGCCCGGGTTGTAGCGGAAGCAGACGATGTTGGTCGCGACGGGCACCAGCAGTTCGAGGTCGGGCTCCGCCTGCACCAGTGCAGCGAGTTCGTGCGCCTGCGCGATGTTGCGGTCGATCAGGCGCCCGAAGCGATCGAGCCCGTGCTCCTTGATCGAAAGCCACACCTTCAGCGCGCGAAAGCCGCGCGAAAGCTGCAACCCGTATTCACTGAACCAGAGTGCGCCGCTCGCGAGTCCGCGCTCGGTGCGTTCGAGGTATTCGGGTGTCAGGGCAAATGCCTCGCGATGCGCCTTGCGATCGCGCACCAGCACGCACGCCGCTTCGAACGGCACGTGCAGCCACTTGTGCAGGTCGAGCGTGACGGAGTCCGCGCGTTCCATGCCCCGCACCAGGTGACGGTGCCCTGGCGCCAGCGCGAGCAGCGCGCCAATCGCGCCGTCGACGTGGAACCAGAGATGCTCGCGCCCGCAGAGCGTGGCGAGCGCGTCGAGGTCGTCCGTCGCTCCGGTGTTGATGGTAGCCGCGTTGCCGATGACGCAGAACGGTTGCCATCCCGCGGCGCGGTCCTCCGCGATCATGCGCTCGAGCGCGCCGACGTCGATTTCGAACCCGGCGTTGACCGGTACCTTGCGCAGCGAACGCGCACCGAGCCCGAGCGACTCGATCGCCTTCTGCACACAGCTGTGCACTTCGACCGAAGCATATGTAATGAGCGTGTGCGGAATGGCCGCGACGCCTTCGGCCCGCACGTCGACACCGGCGCGGGAATTACGCGCGACGGCGAGGCCGACGAAGTTCGCCATGGACCCGCCGCTGACGAGCAGGCCACTCGATTCCGCGGGGAAGCCCACGATCTCCTTGCACCAGTCGACAACCTGCGCCTCGACGTGGTTCGGGACGTGGTTGCCGCCCCCCATGTTGGGGTTGAGCACGGCTGCCAGGAAATCGCCCACGGCCGCGAAGGGCGTGCCGTTGCCCATGAACCAGGACCAGAAACGTGGATGCGTGTTGCCCATCGCATAGGGCAGCACGAGTTCCTTGAATTCGCCGTAGGCGGATTCGGCGCCCTGTGGCAACCGCGGTGCAGGCTGGCGCAATCGCGCCACGACCGTCTCGGGCACCGGCTGCCACACGGGGCGGTCACGGGCACCCTGCAGGTAGTCGAAGCCATCGTCGATCGCCTGGTGCGCCAGGCGGCGCATAGCCTCCCAGTCAGCCGGGTCCAGTGATTCGTGGACGGGGGGATTGCTCATCGGCTGGGCTCTTCGTGACGGGGCGGAGGGTCCGCCCGGGCGCAGCCTACTACGGGTGGTCGCCGACTCCAGCCGGCGGCGGCCGGTCTAGTTCATCGTGACGCCGCCATGCGTCAAGGCATGGGCAAGGATCAGGAAAGCAGTGGCGGCGGCGGCGGCCAGCCAGAACGCCAGTGCCAGGGGATACATGGTCGTAGGTTTCGTCATAGGTCCTCCAGGGATCGCGAGGTCGGAGCCGACGCTGCCCCGCTGGAGGGGGGAGGGGTCGAGCGAGGCGGCGGGCCGACTCACGACCGGGCGATCGAGGACTAGATTAGCGCAAATCGTGCTGCGACGCAGCAAGAATATATCTCGCTGTATTTACTGTAGTTTTTCTTGGAAAAAGTCCACCGGAATCGCCCTGGATGGACGATTCCGGCCGGAACCGGGCATGCATCAGGCAAAACTTTGCATGCCGGCCACCGCCTCGACCAGGATGGTCACGACGAAGGCGACGGACACCAAGAGGCCGGAGCCGATGGCGACCTGGAAGAACGAAACCTGGGACTGCTTGCGGTTGAACATGATGAGCCTCCTGCTGTTGTGGGGCACAAGGTACGCCTGGACTTTGTGGCGATAAATCCAAATAACCGTTGCACTCTATTTCGAATTTCAGAACAATCGAGCCATGGACCAACTGCTCGCCATGAAGGTGTTTGCCCGAGTCGCTGAACGAGGCTCGTTCGGCCAGGCCGCCGACGAGCTGGAGATCTCACGACCCGCAGCCAGTTCACACATCGCGGCACTCGAAAAGCACTTGGGCGCACGCCTGCTCAACCGCACGACGCGCCGGGTATCGCTCACGGCCGAAGGCACCGAATTCCTGCGCCGCACGCGCCGCATCCTCGAGGAACTGCGCGACGCGGAAGAGACGGTGCGCAATACGCGTTCCAAACCGCAGGGCAAGCTCCGGGTAGACGTGCCCGTCGCGTTCGGGCGCTACCTGCTGCTCCCCGCCCTGCCCGAATTCACGCGACGCTACCCGCTGATCGAACTCGACCTGCGCCTCAACGATCGCGTCGTCGATCTCGTCGCCGAGCAGGTGGACGTGGCGCTGCGCGTCGGGCCGATCCGGCAGGCCGGTCTCGCCGCGCGGCGCGTGTCGCAGGTAAACATCGTCACGTGTGCAGCACCCGCGTACCTGCAGGACCACGGCGAACCGAAGACGCCGGACGAGTTACGCGGGCACAAGCTCGTGGGCCTCACCTCGCCTTCGGGCGCGCCGCCGGAGTGGACGTTTCCCCCGCCGTACACGCCAAAGCGACTGGGCCTGAAGTTTTCGATGCTGTTCAACTCGGCTGAGGCGCCGATCATCGCGGCGGCCGCGGGTCTCGGCATCACGCACACGGCCGACCTGGTCGTGGCCGAGTACGTGGGGCGCGGCGAACTGAAGCTGATCCTCGAGGACTACGTGGTGCCCGGCCCGCCCATCTCCCTCGTCTACCCGTCGGCGGGACACCAGCTGGCCAAGGTGCGCGTGTTCTCCGACTTCGCCGCGGACCTGCTGCTGCGCTGGAACGAGGAAGTCCGCCGCTGGATCAAGCAGCCACCCCGACTGCCGCCCCCCGTGTCCGCCCCCATGTCAGCTAGACTCGCGCAAAACCCGAGGGAGCCCACATGACCTACCTGGTTGCCGGCCTGCTGCTGTTCTTCGGCGTGCACTCGATTGCCATCGTCGCGCCCGCGTGGCGGGACGGCATGGCCGCGAGGCTCGGCGATGCGTCGTGGAAGGCGATCTATGCCCTGCTCTCGGTCATTGGCTTCGTGATGCTCGTGCACGGGTACGGCCTCGCGCGTGCGGAGCCGACAGTGCTCTACACGCCGCCGGTGTGGATGCGCCACGTTGCTGCGTTGCTCATGCTGCCGGTGTTTCCGCTACTGCTTGCAACGTACCTGCCCGGCCGCATCAAGGCCGCCGTCAAGCATCCAATGCTGACGGCCACCAAGGCCTGGGCGCTGGCGCACCTGCTGGTCAACGGCAACCTCGCGGACGTGCTGCTGTTCGGCGGCTTCCTCGCCTGGGCCGTGCTGGACCGCATTGCGGTCGGCAAGCGCGTCGTGCAGCGCAAGCCCGTGGTCACTGGTGCACCGTCGCGCGTGAACGACGTGCTCGCGATCGTCGGCGGGCTCGTGTTGTACGTCGTGGTCATCGCCTGGGCGCACCAGCGCTTCATCGGCGTGCCGCCGATGCTGCTGCACTGACCAACGCGCGCGTCACCGCCCCGCACGCTGCGCGTGCTCCGTCGAGCTCTTGCACGGCGGCGGGGCCCGATCACGGCTCGTCGATGCTGCCGACTGCGAGGTCCCTCTCTTGATGATTGCACCGCGATTCTTACCCGTTTCACTGTGTGTGCTGGCACTGCTCGCGGCCGGCACGA
>JBAVIQ010000238.1:0-1765 GCA_049687035.1 Steroidobacteraceae bacterium | reverse complement strand
CGCGGATCGCGTGCTCCATGTCGCCCGGGGGTGCGCTTGCCTGGGACACGGCGTTCATGGGCGTACGGTCGGGACCAACACCTGGACGGGCAGGCCTGCGGGCAGCACCTGCGCGGCTGGATCGTCGAGCGTGATTTCGGCGAGGAAAGAGAGCCGCGAACGATCCTTTTGCGTCAGCGCGTAATACGGCGTGAATGCCGCCTCCGCCGAGACATAGCGCACCGTGCCCTGGATGCGCTCTGCGTGCCCATCGACGGTCGCTTCGACGCGCGTGCCGGCCGTGAACTTCGTGCGCAGCGGTTCGGGCACGTAGACACGAGCGTAGGGAACGCCGTCCGCGAGCAGAATCGCGACAGGTCGGCCGGCGGTGGGACGCTCACCGAGTTTGTACGGCAAGGCCTCGACGAGGGCAGCGCGCGGCGCGGTCACGGTGTAACGCGAGGCTACCGTTTCGACTTCCGCCAATGCGGCAGTCGCGCGCTGGACGGCGGCGCGCGCCGCGGCCACTTGCTCGGTCCGCGTCCCCTGCTTGAGCAGTTCGTGTCTTGCGCGGGCCGCGTCCCGTGCCGCACGTGCGGAATCGCGCACAGCGCGCGCCTGGTCCAGATTCGACTGGCTCAGCAACTTGCGCTGCACCAGCGTCTGCACGCGGGCGTATTCACTTTGCGCGGTCTGGAATTCGCTCTCGGCACCGCCGAGAGCTGCGCGGGCTTCGTCGATTTCGCGCGGGCGCGGACCCTGCTCCAGGTCCGCGAGACGTCGCTGCGCCTCGAGCAAGGCGGCACGCGACTGATCGATGCGGGGTTGCGCGGTGCCGGCCTCCTGCCGCACTAGCACGGCTCCGGACTGCACGTGGTCGCCCTCGCGCACGGAAATGTCGACGATGCGCTCGTTCGATTCCGCGATGAGTTCGAGCCGATCGCGCTCGACGGTGCCGTGCACTTCGACCGGTCGCTCCCTGGCGCAGCCGGCAACGAGCAGCAGCGTGGACAGTGCAAGCGGAGCGAATCTGGTCATTTCCCGTCTCCGTGTGCGGCGACACCGTCGCGGAACAACTGCGCCGTGTGGCTGATGAAGCGGTCGAGTTCGGCGCCTTCCGGGCGGAAGCCGAGCACCGGGCCCGTGATCGGCAGCGAAACAAACGGGAAGACGCAGAGGCTCAGCAGCGAGACTGCGGCAAACCGTGGGTCGAGGTCGACGCGCAGTTTCCCCTGTTCACGTTCGCGCCGCAGCACCGCGACCAGCGCCGGCGCCGTCCGCCCCGCGAACCGCTCGATGAATTCGCCCCGCATCCGCCCGTTCTGGGCCAGCACTTCCTGGATGATCAGCGCAGGAAACCAGGGATTGGCGGCGACCATCCGCATGTAGGCGCGCATGACGGCCTCGAGGCCAGGCGCCTCATCGCCAGCGGCCTGCTCCAGCCGCTGCACACTGTCGATGAGCGGCTGCACGGCGCTCTCGATCATCGCCCGGTACAGGCCGAGCTTGTCACCGAAATAGTAGTGAATCATCGCGGGCGTCGTGCCCGCCGCCGCCGCGATCTTGCGGGTGCTGACGTTGCCGAAGCCGTGCTGCAGGAACAGTTCGCGCGCGTGGTCCAGCAGCTTCTCGCGCACGGCGGCATCACCACCGGTCGGCCTGCCTGGGCGGCGGGCGGAAGCCTTCAGCTCCTTGCTTGCGTCCATGCTGCTTATATTAATCAAACAATTGATTAATACAATGACCAAAAAATGGCCGCAACACGGCCTCTTTCCCCTTCCCGTCC
>JBAVIQ010000237.1:0-12527 GCA_049687035.1 Steroidobacteraceae bacterium | reverse complement strand
CAGTGCCCTGCGACGGGTCGGCGCGCCAAGCAAGTGGTCTCTGTGTGATGACGATAGCACACGAAGAAGCTGGCATTCGCGACGGGCCTGGCAGCGAGTTAGCTGATACCAGTCCGCCCCCTTGTTACACGGCCGCTCGAAGGCAGGAGCGACCTACGTCTTGCTTGAAGCACGGTCGGATACCTTTCGCCGTAGCCACGCCTTGCCAGGCTCGATCGGTGAGTACCGCACGTACCCTCTGAGGACAGTGGTGCCGACGCCAGTGACGGCGGCTTGCAGGCGACTCATTGCGCGACGGTTGCCATCGGTTCCGTGCAGGGTGACGCGGCCATCCCCCGCGACGGCAGTGCCCGCAAGAATCCCGTCGATGGTCTTGTGCCATTTTTCGATGACGACCTCGATGTCGAAGCGGGAACGAACGCGCGCCATTGCTTGCCTCCCCATTTCGGCGCGGCGATTCTCATCCCTGAGCAGTCCGACGACGGCCG
Organism: Steroidobacteraceae bacterium; assembly: GCA_049687035.1. Lineage (GTDB taxonomy): Bacteria > Pseudomonadota > Gammaproteobacteria > Steroidobacterales > Steroidobacteraceae > RPQJ01. Next base: position 12,039 of record JBAVIQ010000237.1, on the reverse strand, counting down.
CGGGCAGTTCGCGCTCGTCATCGAACAGTATTCCGGAGACACCGTTCTCGACTACGTCGATCGGGCCACCCGCGTTCCTCGTGACGACGGGCACGCCAAGCAGTCCGAACTCGGCGGCGCTGATGCAGAAGGTCTCGCCGGTGCCGGTCGGGTTGGTTACGGCCACCTTGGCCTCCCGCAGGAGCCGCCACTTGTCCGCTCCTAGAAGTCCGTGAAACACGATGTCGTCCCGCAGTCTCCCGTGTTCTGTCACGCAACTTGCGAACTGCCGCTCGTATCTTGGGGAGGCGAGGCCCAGCGGGCCGAGTACAGCGCGCTCGTTATAGAGCCGCCGGGATCCCACCACGTGCAGTCTTGCGGTGGGGACGGCCCTGACGATATCGCCCCAGTACCGGGCGAGAACGTGGAATCCTTTGCCCTTGACGAGACTCCCCATGTAGAAGACGTTGTCTTGCGTGGGCGGCTGCGGTTCGGTGGGGCAGGTTCTGGCAACCACTGCGTTGAAGATGTAGTCCGACTTGCGGAAGATGTCCTCATCCCGCAGACGTTCGTGCTGCTCCCGGCTCACACACAGGTAACGGGCGATGCCAGGCAGCCTCGCGCAGGCCTTCAGGGTCTTGCGGCTCGAAAAGTTATGTGCCCAGACGAGGACGCTCAGCTGCATGGACTTGAGCAGCGCCTGGTTGGGCAGAACCTCGGAGTCCCGGAGGATCAGGATTTCCTCGCCCGCGGACCGGATCGCGAGCGCCGCCTCCCGCATGTCCTGAACGACGACGTAGCGGATTCCAGGCGGGTGATTGCCCGCAGCCGTAACGTACATCGACACCTGATGCGTGCGGGCGAGGTGCGCAGCGACGAGGAAGAAAATGTACTCGGTGCCGCCTATCCCCGGGTTCCCGGCATCCACGTCGCGCAGGTCCGCCGAGCGGATGCGTCGTGTGTCCAGAAAGAATGCGACTCGGGCCATGCAGCGGTTCTCCAATGCCAGCTTGCGCGATCCATTACCCGGCCGCAGGTTGCCGGTCCCAGGTCCTGGCGCGCCGCGACAGGTACGAGTGCCACAGCAGTCGCGCCGCCACTGCGCGCCACGGACGCCAACGCATCGCGAATGCCGCAGCTTCGTCGCTCGACGGTACTGCGCTCAATCCGCGCATTTCCGCCATCGATTTGTGCAGACCGAGATCGCCGGGTGGCCACACGTCGGGACGTCGCAGCGCCATCAACAGGTACACGCCGGCAGTCCAGGGTCCGATGCCTGGAATCCGTATCAGCGCCGTGCCGGCATCCGCGTCCGGCATGCGGGCGACGCGCTCGAGCGATACCGCGCCGTTCTCCAGTTGCGCTGCCAGCCCGACGACGTAGCGTGCCTTCTGCCGGGTGAACCCCAGCGACAGCAGCGCGGTTTCGCCGGGCCCCAACACCCGCGCAGGAGTCACCTCGCCGCCGAGGTGGAGGTCCAGCCTGGCATAGAGCGCCGCGGCCGATGCCAGTGAAACCTGCTGCTCGAGGATGATACGCACCAGGGTCGGAAAGCCGCGTGGTCGCGCCCACAGTGGTGGCGGACCGAACTCGTCGAAGATGCGCGCGAGATTCTTGTCGCGCGCGGCCAGTTCGCGCGCTCCAGCGAGCAAAGACGCCCGATTGAGGCCAGGAGGCGCCAAGCTCAGCGTTCCGCGCAAGACTCGGAGGTGGCGATCAGCATCGTCTTGACCGACAACGGGAGCATCCATGGCCTCGGTGCGGCCGAGAATACCCGTCCCAACCCCGGTCCGGTATGCCACCCGTCAGATCGAACGACTTACTCCTGCATCCCGTGATAGAGCAGGCGGACCAGCAGTCGCACGCCGTCGTGATCCTTGAGTTCGTGATAGCGCGGCCCGGCGCGGCCGCCGATGTCGCGGATGTCGTCCATCAGTTCCGGATGGAACTGGCAGGTGAAGGAGCGGCGCACGCGATGTGTTTCCCAGTCCTTGTAATAGATTGCCGTGGTGCCGACCTCGGTCCAGCTGTGGACGTCGACCCGGGTCTGGCCGAGGATCTCCACCGCGTACGGCAGGCTGAGCAGCCACGCGACCGGGCACACCGCCAGCACGTGGCGCAGCGGCACGATCGTGTCGTGCAAGGTCTTGTAGGCCCAGTTGGCAAACAGCGTCGCTTCCTCGTTCACCTCGTCGGCGTGGAACATCTCGACGGTGATCTCGCGCTCGAACGACAGCACCTGGTCGATGACGCCTTCGAGTTCATCGGCGACCAGCGCGTGCGTTTCGTGCAACTCGCGCGGGATGTGGGTGTCGTCGTCACGACGCGCATAGGGCAGCAGCGCCCGGGTGCCGACCTCGACATTCTCGTTGCTGGCGACCGCGAAGTCGGGATCGTTCCAGCCGATGGCGCGCGGCTGGCCTTGCTTCACGACCTGCAACTGGTCGCCCATGCGCGTAATCCGTTCGGCCGCGCGCTGCAACGAGTTGAGCACGCGGGCCGACTGGTCGAGCGGCAACCGCGTCAACTTGCCGATCTCGCGCACCGCGCGTTGCAGCAGGCGGATGTGCGAAGCGGCGGCCAGCTGGTGACCGAGGCAGATGAAGATGCTGGGACCGCTCGCCGTCGAGCGGCGCAGCAGCAACTGGTCGACCAGCGCAAGCATGTCGTCGAGGACCGCGCTCGCGCCTTCGAAGCTGCTCGCGTCGTGCACCGACGGACAGCCGCCCTGGACGATCGTGGCGATGCCTGCACTGAGGACATTGGCCAGCCGTTCCGGATTGCGGATGCCGCTCTGCCACACCGGGAACAGGATCGTCTCCGCGTCTGCGACCTGCTGGCAAATGTAGGCGATGTTTTTCGAGGCGCGGACCGGCTCGCCGCGCGGGTTGGTTCCGACACTGGCCCACGGTTCGACCACCGCGACGCTGTGGCGTCCGGGGGCATCTTCGGACTGAAAGCAATCGTCGTGCCATCCCGGGCCTGCGCGTGCGGATGCCGCGCAACGTTCGATGAACAGGGCGGATTTCGCTGGCGGCCTCCAGGCTCGCCTGCACCAAACCCGACGCCTTCGGCGCATTCGTTGCGCGATCGTGGTGCGCCCCGCGCTTGCCAGTGCGCGTCGCGTCGGACAAAGTGCGCCATCGTTTTGCGCCGTGGGAAGGAATCTGATGTCAGCAGCTACCGACGCCAGGCTCGCCAACCGCATCCTGAGGGGGCTGGTGTACGGTGCCGTCGCCGGTGTGCTCGTGCTGGTCCTCGCGCCCTACGTCCCCGGCCTGCAGGACGGCGCCAAGTGGGTGGCGACCAATGTCTTCGATCCACTCGGGCAGGTCTTCCTGCGCATGCTGTTCTTCGTCGTGATCCCGCTCGTCTTCGCCTCACTGGCCGGTGGCGTGGTCCAGCTCGGCGAGTTGTCCGACCTCGGGCCGCTTGCCGGCCGCACGTTCGCGCTGTTCTTCGCCAACATGGCGATCGCGGCGACGCTCGGCCTGCTGATGATGAACATCCTCAATCCGGGCGGCCGCATGGACCCGGCAACGTCGCAGCGACTGGTGCAGGAATACAGCGCACAGGCAGGGCAGCATGTCGAGAACAGCGAGGCCCGGCCCGCAGTGACGCCGTCCACGGTCGTCGACATGTTCATGCCGAAGAACCTATTCGGCGCCTTCGTCGGCAACCAGCGCAACATGCTGGGCGAGGTGCTGCCGCTCATCGTCTTCGCGATCCTGGTGGGAGCAGCTGGACTCGGCTTGCCGGACGCGCGACGCAAGAAGCTGCTCGACGGGCTCGAGACCGTCAGCGACCTGATGACCGGCATCGTGCACTTCGCATTGAAGCTCGCGCCCTACGCGGTGCCGGCGATGATCTTCAGCGTGGTGGTGAAAGTCGGCTTCGACATCCTGGTCGCGCTGGGACTGTTCGTGCTGGGTTGCGGCGCGATGCTGCTGCTGCACCTGTTCGGCACGATGTCGATCTGGCTCAAGTTCCTGGCCAAGCGCAATCCGCGCGAGTTCTTCATCCAGATCAAGGACGTGCTGGTCACTGCATTTTCGACCAGCTCGAGCAGCGCCACGCTCCCCGCCGCGCTGACTGCCTGCCGCGAGCGACTGGGCATCGCGCCTTCGACCGCCGGTTTCGTCATGCCGCTCGGCACGACCATGAACATGAGCGGCACGGCGCTCTACGAAGGGTGCGTCGTGCTGTTCGTGGCGCAGGTGTTCGGCGTTCACCTGGGCCTGGCCGAGCAGGTGACGCTGGTGTTCCTGTCGGTCTTGAGCGCAGTGGCTGTCGCTGCCATTCCCGGAGGATCGCTGCCGCTGATCGCCGGATTGCTGGTCGCGTTCGGCGTTCCGGCCGAAGGTATCGGCATCATCCTCGGCGTGGACCGTCTGCTCGACATGACGCGCACGATGACCAATGTCGGCTCCGATTTGGTGACGACGGCGGTGGTCGATGCGGGGCAGCGCGCAAGCGGTCACGCGGGGCGCATCTAGTCTCCCGCGTGCATCGGACTGGCTAACCGGCGCAACGCATGCTCGATCGATTCGGGCGAGGTCGTGTCGACCGCGACGACGTGACTCTGTTCGGCGCCGCTGAACGGTTCCCAGTACGAGGGTTGTCGATCCAGTAACGAGACCGTGGCTTCCGAGGCGTCGGCGCCGGTGGCGGCGCGCCCGGCGACCCTTCGTTTGAGTACCTCGAGCGGCGCGACGCATTGGACGATCGCGACGTCGGCCGCGTGCGCACGTCCCGCTGCGATGAAGAGTTCGCGTTCGCCGCGGCGCAGGTTGGCGGCGTCGACGACTACGCTCTCGCGGCCCCGCAGGCAGTGCATGACACATTCGCGCAGCCGTTCGTAGGTGCGCGCATTGAACTCGCGCGAGTAGATCCCGGCATCGGGCGCAGAGGCCGACGTTGCCAGTGGCTGCAATCCCGCAAGGCGCTTGCGCTCGACGTCGGAACGCACGATCAATGCGTTGCAGCGTGCACAGATGCGCCGCGCGAGCCAGGTCTTGCCGGAACCGGACAATCCCACCATCACGACCAGCCGCGGACGTGGTCGTTCGATCTGCGATACGGCCCAGTCGAGGTATTGGTGGGCGAGCGTTGCCGCTCCTGCCGCTTCCCCGCGTGCCTGCTGTCCGCGCAGCGCTGCAACTTTGGCGCGCACCAGCGCGCGGTAGAGTTCGAAATAGGGCAGCAGTGCCACGGCTTCGAAATCGCCGGAGGCCTCGAGCCACGCCTGCAGCGCCTCGCGCCGCAGGTCAGTGCGACCATGCGCCGCGAGATCCATCGTCAGGAAAGCGAGATCGTTGGCGACGTCGATGAAGCGCAGGCCGGGATCGAACTCGAGACCGTCGAAGGCCAGGAGCGTCCCTTGCCAGCGCACCACGTTGCCGCAGTGCAGGTCGCCGTGGCCCTCGCGGATCCGGCCATCCTGCCGGCGCTGTTCCAGCAGCGACCGGTCGGTTTCGAACAGGCGCTGCGCATGGGCACGCAACTGCTGCAGTTGCCGCGCCTCGTCGCGACCTGGCAAGACCCGCGCAATCTCGGCGAAGTTGTCGAGCGTGATGCGGTGGGCGTTGTCCGCTGTGCCGAAACTCTCATCACTCGCCGCGATCACTGCCGTCGCGTGCATCCGCGCGATACGCGTGCCGAATTCCTGCAGCTCGCCCGCTGCGATGGTGCCCGACTGCAGCAGCTGAGTGAGTTCGAGTTGCGGATCGAACTGCACCATCCGCAGCGCGTGCTCGAAAGGCGGGGCGTCGGTGGCGCCGACTCGGGGTGCGGCGGGTGTTCCCGCGATCGGAACCACGTCGACGTACAGCCCGGGTGCGTGGCGGCGGTTCAGGCGCAGTTCTTCGCGACACAACGCCGCGCGGCGCTCGGCAGTCGAGTAGTCGATGAAACTGAGCCGTAACGGCTTCTTCACTTTGTAGGCGAAGGACCCGGTCAGGAACACCCAGGAGACGTGGGTTTCGATGCAGATCACGGGTCCCGGTACCGGATGCAGCGCAGAATACGCAGCCGGATCCTGCATCGCGGCGGCGAAGGCAGCCTGTGCTGCAGGAGCATCGAGCGGGGAGTTGGATTGACCGGCGTTCACGCGAGATTCGGCTCTCGACGGGCGCTCCCGGCAGTGTACTCTTGTCACATGTACGACGGGTCCCTGCGATCAATACTGATGGTCCGCAGGCCCCGTGGCTCGACAATGAAAACGTCAACCAGGACCGTCCAAAAGAGGGACTCAGCATCGTGACAATCCCTGTCCAGATCACTTTCAGGCACATGGAAAGCTCCCCGGCCGTCGAGACTCGCGTGCGCGAACTCACGGATCACCTGGGGACCTTCAGCGACCGTATCCAGTCCTGCCGCGTCGTCGTGGATTCGCCGCATCGGCACCACCACCAGGGCAAGGTATTCAACGTCAAGGTCCAGCTCTCGCTGCCGGGCGACGACGTCGTCGTCGACATGGAGCGTCCCGATCGCGATGGGCACGAGGACGTATATGTCGTCCTGCGCGACGCGTTCGATGCCGCACGCCGCCAGTTGCAGCAGCGCATGTCCGCGCTGCGCGGCGAACCGTCGCTGCGCGAAAAGCCGGTCGCCTGACCGGCACGGCCCGAGCGGCGCAGTGCCCCTGATATCGTGATGGACCCTGCGCCGCTGCTGTTCGCGCCGCTTGCGTCGCGCGCCTTCGGTGAGCGCGTCGCAGCGTGCCTCGGCATACCGCTCGCGCCTCTCGAGGAGCGCGACTACGAAGGTGGCGAGCACAAGTCCCGGCCGTTGGTCAGCGTGCGCGGGCGTGTCATCTACGTCATTCAATCGCTGAGTGGCGACGAGGCGGGCAGCGCCAATGATCGTCTCTGCCGCATCCTGTTCCTGATCGCCGCACTCAAGGACGCCGGCGCTGCGCGCGTCACGGCCTGCCTTCCCTACATCGCGTATTCGCGCAAGGACCGCCGCACCAAGGAGCGTGACCCGGTCAACTCGCGTTACATCGCGCAGTTGCTGGAAGCCGTGGGCGTCGATCACGTGATGGTGATGGACGTCCACAATGTCGCGGCGTTCGAAAACGCGTTCCGCTGCAGCGTCGACCTGCTCGAGGCCGCGCCGCTGCTTGCGGACAAAGTCGTCGAACAGGCGGGCGGGCAGCCCGTGACCATCGTCTCGCCCGATTTCGGCGGTGCCAAGCGCGCGCAGCGCGTGCAGGAACTCGTCGCCGCGCGCGCGGGCACGCCGGTCGATTTTGCCGTTTTCGAGAAGCGCCGTGACAACGGCGAGGTGAGGGGCGACCTCGTCATCGGTCCGGTCGCCGACCGGCACGCCGTCGTGGTCGACGACCTGATCAGTGCCGGCACGACGATCCTGCGCGCGGTACAAGCCTGCCGCGCGGCGGGCGCGCTTTCGGTTACGGCTTTCGCGACACATGGAGTGTTTGCGCCGGGCGCCGAGCGCCTGCTCGGTCCCGACGGACCCGATCGCCTGTACGTCACTGACTCGCTGCTGCCCACGCGGCTGGCTCCGCCCCGGGGGGGCGACGACAAGCTGGTCGTCCTGCCGGCGTCTGCATTGTTTGCAGAGGCTCTACGTCGCATCGGTGCGGGCGAATCCGTCGTCGCACTGCGCGAGATGGAACGCATGCCGCCCACGCGTTGAGCGGCACCCCGTCGGCGTTTGCTAACCTCTTGCGCCAACGCAGCGAACAACGGAGCGCACTCGCATGAACACAGCCCTCGGCCCCGCCGTCGTGACGATCGACGCCGCGTCGGGCACGGAAGAAAAGCTCGAACTCGATCCGGCACGCCTTGCGACCGGCAGTCCTCGCCCCGAGCAGTTCGTGCGCAATGCCTACACGGACGCCAGCGGCCGGTTCTTCGCGGGCATCTGGCGCAGCAGCATCGGCGCGTGGCGGGTGTCCTATACCGAGAACGAACTGTGCGTCCTGACCGCCGGTCGCATCCGCATCACCGATGACCACGGCCGGCAATCGACCTACGGGCCGGGCGACAGCTTCGTGATGCCCGCTGGCTTCGTCGGATTGTGGGAAGTCCTGGAGCCCGCCCAGAAGTTCTACGCCATCTACGAGCCCCCAGCAGCCTGAACCAACAAGGTGCGCCGGGATCCTCCGGTGCGCCTCGCCGGTGCAGGGGTCCGGGCTAAACCCGCGCCAATTCAAGCCTTTTCGATGGCACACTTCCTGCACTGCAGGAAGCCGAGCCGCGTCGCCGCGGGCGCTCGTTCTGAAAACGTCTCGCCTCTGCTACTATTGCGGCAATGGTCGTTTAATTTGTGTTGTTACTAAGCAACAAAGGGGTATCCGAAATGAAATTGACCCATGGTCTGGCCGCAGTGGCGCTCTCGCTGACCGCGATGACTGCGCAGGCGGAAGTCACCGGCAACGCGGCGCTGTTCAGCGACTACAACTGGCGCGGCATCACGCAGACCTCGCAGGACCCTGCATTGCAAGGTGGCATCGACTACACGCATGAAAGCGGCTTCTACCTCGGCGCCTGGGGCAGCAACGTCGACTTCGGTGACTGCTGTGACAACAACGTCGAAATTGACCTTTACACCGGTTTCCGCGGTGGCGATGCCGTCACCTGGGACGTCGGCTTCATTTACTACACCTATCCGAGCGGGGAAGACCTCGACTACCCCGAGATCTACGCGGGCCTCGGCTGGAACTGGCTGAGCGGCAAGGTCTGGTACTCGAACGACTTCGGCAATTCGGGCGAGTCGGCCTTCTACTACGAAGCCAATGCGACTTACGAACTGCCGGCCAACTTTGGCGTGAACGCGCACGTCGGTTACAGCGACGGCGACGCGATCGACCTGCTCTATGAAGAAAGCTACATGGACTGGTCGGTCGGCGTGACGTACGCAATCAGCCACTTCACGCTCGGCCTCAAGTGGGCCGATGGCAGCGACCTGAAAATCCTGGACGGCACGCCGGACGACGCAAACAGCAGCGAAGGCGTGGCGATCTTCTCGGTTTCCACCAGCTTCCCCTGGTCGAACGAGTAAGGCGCCAGCGCGTCGCCTGACGCGCCAGACGAAGAGAAAGCCCGGTTGCCGTGAGGCGACCGGGCTTTTGTTCTTTCTAACCCCTAACCCCTGACTCCGGCCGTCAGGCCAGTTCTTTCAGCACTGCGCCGAGGATGCCGAACACCTGGTCGATGTGCTGCTTCTCGATGATCAGCGGCGGCGACATCGCGATGATGTCGCCTGTCACGCGCACCAGCAGTCCCTGCTCGAACGCCCGCACGAACGTGTTGTAGCCGCGCAGGCCGGGCTTGCCCGGGATCGGGTCCAGTTCGACGGCGCCGATGAGACCGAGATTGCGCAGGTCGATCACGTGCGGCAGGCCCTTCAGCGAGTGCACGCCATCGGCCCAGTAAGGCGCCATGTCATTGGCGCGCGCGAACAGGCCTTCCTTGCGATAGATCTCCTGCGTGGCGATGCCCGCGGCGCAGGCGACCGGGTGCGCGGAATACGTGTAGCCATGGAAGAGCTCGATCGCGCCTTCCGGGCCTTGCATGAAGGCGTTGTAGATCTGGTCGCTGGCGGCGACGGCTCCCATCGGCACCGCGCCATTCGTGAGGCCCTTGGCCATCGTGATCATGTCCGGTTGCACGCCGAAGAACGAAGTGCCGAACGGCGAGCCGAGTCGGCCGAAGCCGGTGATGACTTCGTCGAAGATCAACAGGATGCCGTGCCTGGTGCAGATGCTGCGCAGGCGCTCGAGGTAACCCTTCGGCGGGATCAGCACGCCCGTGGAACCCGCGACGGGCTCGATGATCACGGCCGCGATGTTGCTCGCGTCGTGCAGCGCGACGATGCGCTCGAGTTCGTCCGCCAGGTTGGCGCCGTGCTCGGGCATCCCGCGCGTGTAGGCATTCTTCGCGAGGTCGTGCGTGTGCGGCAGGTGATCGACGCCCGGCAGCATCGACCCGAACCATTTGCGGTTGTTGACCATGCCGCCGACGGAGATGCCGCCGAAGCCGACGCCGTGGTAGCCGCGCTCGCGGCCGATGAAGCGGGTGCGCGAGCCTTCACCTCGGGCGCGGTGATAGGCGAGGGCGATCTTGAGCGCCGTGTCGACCGATTCCGACCCGGAGTTGGTGAAGAAGACGTGCCCCATGTCCTTGGGCAACCAGCTCGCGACCTCGTTCGCCAGCTGGAACGCCGTCGGGTGCCCCATCTGGAACGGCGGGGCGTACTCCATCGTCGCAATCTGCCTGCTGACGGCCTCGCTGATTTCCTTGCGACCGTGGCCCGCATTCACGCACCAGAGGCCGGCAACCGCATCCAGGACCTGCCGGCCATCCGGCGTCCAGTAGTGCATGCCTGCGGCCTTCGCCAGCATGCGCGGGTTGGCCTTGAACTGGCGGTTCGCCGTGAATGGCATCCAGAAGGCTTCCATCTCGTCGCGCTGCAGCGGGGCATTGGCGGTCATGGCGGGGTTCCCGAATTTGTAGGAATAACCCTCAGATGATAAGAAAAATTGACACTCGGCTCAAATGGACGTGAAATTCACGCTGTTTTGAGCCCTTGTGTGCAGGATATTGAACACCCCGTGAGCGAGCTCAGCATCGACGTCGGTGCCCACCTGCGGGCCGTGCGCACCATGTACGGTCTCTCGCAGCGTGAGCTGGCAAAGCGCGCCGGCGTGACCAACGGCCTCATCTCGCTGATCGAGCAGAACCGAGTCAGCCCGTCCGTCAGCTCGCTCAAGAAGGTGCTCGACGGCATTCCGATGTCGCTGGCGGATTTCTTCACCCTCGACTTCTCGGCGAGTCCGCAGGTGTTCTTCCGGGGCGACGAGTTGCCTGTCATGGGTGACCGCGCGGTGACCTTCAAGCTGGTCGCGGCGCGCCGGCCAAACCGGGCCATGGCCGTGCTGCACGAGCACTACGCACCGGGCGCCGACACCGGCGCCGACATGCTGCGGCACAAGGGCGAAGAGGGCGGCGTGGTCGTCAGTGGTCGCATCGAACTCACCGTCGGCGCCGAGACCCGCCAACTCGGTCCCGGCGATGCCTATTACTTCACCAGCGCGATCCCGCACCGCTTCCGCAACACGGGAGCCGAACCCTGCGAGATCATTTCAGCGAGCACGCCACCGACCTTCTGAAACGGCGACAATGCAGGCTTGCCCGACGTTGCCTCCGACTACCGTGACCAGCGAAGTCCCATGAACCAGACAGCCCCTCCCACTGCGCAGGACTGGCGCGCCCGCGCCGCCGTGCTCCCGATCAATGGCCAGGCCTTCATCGATGGCCGCTACGTCGACGCCGCGAGCGGCGCGACGTTCGACGACGTCACGCCGATCGACGGTCGCGTGATCGCGCGAGTCGCTTCGACCGACCAGGCGGACGTCGAGCGCGCCGTTGCCGCCGCGCGTCGCGCATTCGACAGCGGGGCCTGGTCGAGGCAGCCGCCGCGCGAGCGCAAACGCGTGCTGCAGCGCTTCGCCGAGCTGATTCTCGCGCACGGCGACGAGCTGGCACTGCTCGAGACGCTCGACATGGGCAAGCCCATCTCTGACAGCCTGGCCGTGGACATTCCCGCCACGGCGCGCTGCATCGCGTGGTACGCCGAAGCCGTCGACAAGGTGTACGACGAGGTCGCCCCGACCGCCCACGACCAGCTGGCGCTCATCACGCGTGAGCCGATCGGCGTCGTCGCCGCGATCGTGCCGTGGAATTTCCCGCTGATCATGGCCGCCTGGAAGATCGGCCCGGCACTCGCCGCCGGCAATTCGTTCATCCTCAAGCCGTCCGAGAAGTCGCCGCTGTCGGCGATCCGCCTCGCGGCGCTGGCCGCGGAAGCCGGCATTCCGGATGGCGTGTTCAACGTGCTGCCGGGTTACGGTCACACGGCCGGCCAGGCGCTGGCGTTGCACATGGACGTCGACTGCATCGGCTTCACCGGCTCGACGCGCACCGGCAAGCTCATGCTGCAGTACTCGGGCCAGTCGAACATGAAGCGCGTCTGGCTCGAATGCGGCGGCAAGTCGCCGAACATCATCCTGGCCGACTGCCCGGACCTCGA
>JBAVIQ010000236.1:0-4061 GCA_049687035.1 Steroidobacteraceae bacterium | reverse complement strand
TCGTGGACGTTGCCGTCGCGGTCGGTCACCACCATCTTCGCCATGCTCGCACCCGTCAGTCGTTGTGATCGAATCAGTGATTATTGCAGCGCAAGACCCCGGATGCACGCGCCTGCAGGTCGCGTTCGAGCCGTTCCGCCCGGTGAGCCGCCTCGAAGGCATCGGGACCTGGCGTCGCGGACGCCAGCAGACCGCGGTACCAGAGCCACTGCACGTAGTCGAAGGCCCAGCGGGCGAGGCCCAGCCTCGTCAGTTCGACAGTCCCGCCCGCGCGGATGTACTGATCGCACAAGAGACCAGTGCTTGCGGCAGACAACTGCAGCTGGCTCGCGCAGGACGCGAGGTCGAACACGGGATCGCCCAACCCGGCGTACTCCCAGTCGACCAGCCACAGGCGACCCGCGGGATCCGTCACGAGGTTCTGCGCGTGGACATCGTGATGGCAGAGCGCATGCGTCCGACCCGGGCCGAGTTGCGACAGAACCTCCGCGGCGCGCGCGGCGAGCGCGGGCCGCGCGGCCTCCGCTGGCAGACCGGTCTGCAGCTGGCGTGCCTGCACCGCGAAATCGACGACACGCGTACCCGGTGGCGGCGTCAGCTCGTGCAGCTGGCGCAGCATCGCCGCCACTTGCCGAATCATTCGATCGCGGCCCTCGGCAGAGGGATCGCCCTTCGCGCTGGCAATCCACTGCGTGACCAGCAGCCGCGCCGGTGGATCGCAGCGCACCACTCGCGGCGCGAGCCCGGCTTTCGCGACGAAGCGAAGAATCTCGCCTTCTGCGTACAGGTCGGCGCCGAGCTGTTCATTGCCCGCACGTGCGTACCGCACGAACCGGTCCTGGCCGGGCACCGACACGTGCCAGGCGAAATTGCTGAGGCTGCCCGCGACTGGCTCGAACCTCGCCACTGCGAGCGAAGCCGTGTCGGCCCCGGTAGCGAGTGCGGCCCGCGCCGCACGCTCAGCCTCCTGCCATTCTGCCTGCATGACCGTTAATTCCCGTGCGCGATCGCGAGCCGTGCGTCTCGGCGCCATTGCCAGTAGCCGCGCATCGCCAGCACCGTGTACAGCAGGAACAGCAATGCGGTGGCTGCGAGCCCTTGCCAGGCGGCGAGCACGGCCGCGGCAAAGTCCAGCAGCACCCAGTACAGCCAGTTCTCCAGCACCTTGCGCGCAACCATCCACGTGGTGAGCACGCTGCCCCAAGCGATCGCCGCGTCGAGATAGGGCACCCAGGACGTCGCAGCTCCCCGCGTGATCGCCCAGCCATTCACGAGCGCGAAGACGGCGATGGCAGCCCCGGCGCGTGCATGTTGCCGTGCCGTCCAGCGGCTGACGTCGAGAGACGCCTCCGACGCGGAGCCGCGCCACGAACGCCAGCCATAGACCGACATGCCGACGTAGAAGACCTGCAGCGCGGCCTGCATGACGAGGCCCGCGCGCGCGAAAACGACGAAGTAGAGCACCGCACTGGCGACAGCGAACACCCAGCACCAGGCGCTCTGCCGGATCGCAAAGCCGAGGTAGCCGAGCGCCAGGCCGGCCGCCACCCATTCGATGGCGGGTACGGCCGCGAATGCGCCGGGCACCGAGTCGAGCAGCGTCAACCTTCGTCCGACGTCGGTGTGCCGCCGAGCACCTTCATGACGAAGACGGCGCGGCGCTCGGCGCCGAACGTGCGGCACGTTTCCTGCTCGAGCGCCCTGAACAGCAGACCGTGCTCGCCGGCCACCTGCGTGCTCATCGCGTTGGTCACGACGTCGAGATCGGGATAGGCATTGAGGCGCTCGATGAAGTCCTTGATCGGCGGCACGTAGTCCGCGTCGAGGGGATAGAGGCTGATTTCAACTGCCGTGCGCATTCTCTGTGTCCTCGTGAGTGTCGTCGTTTCTGGCCGCGGCGCCGTTACCAGCGCCACTGCAAAGTGATTCCCGCAAGCCGTCCGTCGCCGCGTTGGACGTACAGCTTGTTGGCATAGTCTGGCGGCTCGAGTCCGAAATAAAACCCGCGGACCGCGTAATTCTCGTTCGTGACGTTGCGCGCCCAGGCCTCGACCGACCAGGGGCCGTGCGAGTAACCGGCCTTGAGGTTGAGCAACGTGTACGGGGCCGAACGCTGGTCGTGGCTGGTGTCGAAGTAGAACGCGTCGACTCCGTTCAGATCCGCGCGGGCCATCCACCCTTCCCCGCCACCCCATTGCGCGGACAAAGAGTACTGATACCCCGGTGCATGCGCCTGCTCCCGACCGTCGAGATTGCGCTCGCCATATTGGTACCCGACGTACTCGGTATGCAGCAACCCGAGCGTCGCACCGAGGCTCAAACGCTCCATGGGTTGCCAGGCGAGTGAGGCTTCGAGTCCGTAGTTACGGCCCTTGGCAGCGTTATCGGTATAGAAGACATACGACAATGGATCGCCCGGATCGAGCTGGAACGACGTCGCCACCTGCTGGTCTTCGCGCCACATGTAGAAGAGCGCGATATCGCCCTGCACTCTTGCCTCGGCGTCGCTGAAGCGCATGCCCGACTCTGCGTTCCACAGGTACTCGGGCGTGAACTGGCGCCGGTCGTCCGGCACGAACTGCCCGATGTTGAAGCCGCCCGCCTTGTAGCCGCGCGCCACCGTGGCGTACCACTGGTTCGACTCACCGAGCGGCCCCTGCACCGAGACCTGGCCGCCGACCATCGCATCGCGCGGGTCGAAGCGCGCGCCGTCGGAATCGCTGTACTCGGCCGACCGCGTTTCAACACGCATTCCCGCGGTGAGCGACAGGTCGCGCGGCAGTTTCCACTCCGCCTCGCCATAGGCCGCGAGGCTGGTCGCCGCGTACTTCGTTGCGAGCGGCGGGCGCAGCAGTCCGCCCGCAAATTCGTCGCGCTGTTCGGAATCCTCATTGAGCCGCAGTGCATAGACACCGGCCACCCAGTCGACGGCGCCGCCCGGGTTGCTCTCGATGCGGAGGTCCTGGCTCAGCGTCGACCGCTCCCGCGTGTAGCGCGAGAAATAATCGTAGGGCGCGAACTCACCCCAGTACGCGTCGTTGCCCCAGTCGCCATCGAAGCTGTACACGCTGTCGGACCACGCGTACGCGCTCACGCTGCGCACCGTGTAACGCCCAAGCTTGCCCGCAACGTCGGCGGACACGCCGCGGGTGCGCTGCGCATCCCGCCCCGGCCTGTCGGCAAGCATCGTGCGCGAATTGTCGGGGGTGAAGGCGTCGAAGCCGTTGTCAATATCAACGTACAGGGCGGCGAGATCCGCACGCCAGCCCGCCACCAGCTCCCACCGCAGCTTGCCGCGCAGCGTCGACTCGTCGCGGCCGTTCGTGTCGTCACGATCGAGGTAGGCGTTGCGCAGGAACCCGTCGCTCGAGAAGCTCTGGCCCGCGATGCGCCACGCCGAGCCTGCGTTGCCGATCGGACCGCCACCCGCCATGCCTGCCGACCAGGTGTCGTGTTCGGCGCCGGTGACTTCCGCGTGAAAGTCCGGGGTCGTCGATGCGTCGCGCGTCTTGATCTTCACCAGGCCCGCGAGCGCATTCGCGCCATAGCGCGTGCCTTGCGGACCACGCAGCACTTCGACCTGCTGCGTGTCGAACAGCGTGGCCGGCATGCCGACACCGCTCAGGTCGATGTCATCGATGAGAAAGCCAACCGAAGGATTCGGCGCGCCCTGGTATTGCTCGAGCTCGCCGATGCCGCGCAACTGGAAGAAGCGAGGTCGCGACGTGCCACCCGACCAGTTGAGGTTCGGCACCAGGCCGAGCACGTCTGCGAAATGCTGCAACCCGGCGGACTGCAGCGTGTCCTGGCCGAGCACCGTGATGCTCGCCGGCAATTCCGAGGCCGACTGGTCCCGCAGCGAAGCGGTGACGATGATTTCTTCGAGCGGCGGCGAGGGCTTGGCGACGGTCGGGCTGGCGGCGGCAGCCGGGCTTGCCGCCGCCAGGAGCGCGATGGCAAGCAAGTCGACCCATGCAGCAGGCACGTGGCCGCGCAGCCGGCACGCGCCGTGCAGTGAATACGAATGAATTGGAGACAGTCCGAGACGCATACCCACTCCC
>JBAVIQ010000235.1:0-4768 GCA_049687035.1 Steroidobacteraceae bacterium | reverse complement strand
ACCCACGTCGTCGAACGCGGCCAGCAGCAGTTCGACGCGGCGGGGAATCGGCAGCAACCGCACGGTCACTTCGACCACGACGCCGAGCAAACCTTCCGAGCCGATCACGGCGGCCAGCAGGTTGAGGCCCGGTGCCTCGCCAGTCTCGCTACCGAACGTGAGCAGTTCGCCCTCCATGGTGACGAGCTTCACGGCGAGGACGTTGTGCACGGTCAGCCCGTACTTGAGGCAATGCACGCCGCCCGAATTCTCGGCGACGTTGCCGCCGACCGAGCACGCGACCTGCGACGAAGGATCCGGCGCGTAGTACATGCCGTAAGGTGCAGCCGCCTCGGACACCGCGAGGTTCGTGACACCGGGCTGCACGCGCGCGAGGCCGCGGCGCGGATCGACTTCCAGGATTGCGTCGAGCCGCGAGAGCACGAGCAGCAACCCGCCCGCGACCGGCAGCGCGCCACCGGAAAGTCCCGTGCCGGAGCCGCGTGCGACCACCGGCACCGAATGCCGATGACAGGCACGGACGATCTGCTGCACCTGCTCGACGCTCGTCGGCAACGCGACCAGGTCGGGCGGGTGACGGTGGGCGGTGAGGGCGTCGCACTCGTAGGCGACGCAGTCTGCGGGAGTAGAGAGCAGGCCCGACCCGAGCACCGAGCCGAGTTCATGCAACAGTCTTGCGTCAACGGCCACTGGGCCGCAGGGTCTGCACGCCGGCATCCGTGCCGACCAGGAGCACGTCTGCGCCGCGCTGCGCGAACAGGCCATTGGTGACGACGCCGGGAATCTGGTTGATCGCACGCTCGAGGCTGACCGGGTCGACGATGTCGAGTCCGCGGACGTCGAGGATGTCGCAGCCGTTGTCGGTCACGGTGCCCTGACGCCAGACCGGCTGACCGCCGAGCCGGACCAGCTCCCGCGCGACGTAGGCGCGCGCCATCGGGATGACTTCGACTGGTAAAGGAAACTTTCCCAGGCGCTCCACCAGCTTCGCCTCGTCCACGATGCAGACGAAGGTGCGTGCAGCCGCCGCGACGATCTTTTCGCGCGTGAGCGCTGCGCCGCCGCCCTTGATCAGGTGCATGCCGCGGGTCGCTTCGTCGGCACCGTCGACGTAGACCTCGAGGCCTGCGATCGAATTCAGGTCGAGCACCGGGATGCCGTGATCCGCGAGGCGGCGTGAGCTGGCTTCGGAGCTGGAGACTGCGCCTGCGATGCGGCTCGGCATGCCGGCCAGCGCGTCGATGAAGAAGTTCACGGTCGAACCGGTGCCCACGCCGATGATGGTTCCCGGCTGGATGTATTCGAGCGCGGCTGCCGCGGCTCGCTGCTTCTTCTGGTCCTGGCTCATCGTTGCCTTCCCGCCCCCTGAAACAACTGTGCCCGCTTTCGCGGGCACAGTCGTCGTTTCGGATTCGGCGGCGTCTATCTTGCGAAGGAACGCCGCCTCATCTTTAGGCGACCTTACTTCTTCTTCGCGGCCTTTTTCTTGGTGGCCTTCTTCTTGCTCGCCTTCTTTGCCTTAGCTGCCATGATCAATTCTCCATGTCGGGTTAGTCCCGGGCCGAGTATTTACAGAATTAAAAAAAGAAATGCAATAGTCACGTCACGATTTCTTTGATCGAGTTCTCGGACCGGCGGTCGGCCTCGTCGCGAGCGACGAGGCGACGGCAGGTCGCAACGCGACGATGCAACGCCACTCCGCGGCAGTGAGCGGCGTCACCGAAAGACGATTGCCGCGTTGCAGAATCAGCATCTCGCGCAACGCGCCTGCTGCGTGCGCACGCAGCTCCGGCAGCGTAATTACAGGCTCAATTCGCTGTTCGAGTTGCACGTCGACGCTGTACCAGCGCGGTGCTTCACGCGTGCTGCCGGCATCGTAGTACTCGCTCTTCGCATCGAACTGCGTCGGGTCGGGATACGCCTCGCGCACCACCTGCACGACGCCCGCGACGCCCGGGACCTCGCAGCTCGAGTGATAAAAAAAAGCTCGGTCACCTTTCCGGAAATCGTCCCGAAGCATGTTCCGCGCCTGGTAGTTGCGCACGCCTTCCCACCCCGTCGTGCGCTTTGGAGCGCTCGCGAGAGCGTCGATTCCGAACACGTCGGGTTCCGATTTCATCAGCCAGTACTGCATGCGAATTTGGTTCTTCAGGGAGTGCGAGAAGGGAAGCGGAGGATGCCGCGCTCGGTGACGACGAGGTCGAGAGCGACATCCCAGGAGGCAGGTTCGAGTCGAGCGACCTGCTGGATCGAGTAGGCGATGCCGACCAGGCGCGGACGGCGGAAGGGTTGCGTGCGATCGAGTCGCGGACGCAGCGCGCGGTCGTAGAAGCCCGCACCCATGCCGAGGCGATGGCCCTGAGCATCGAAGCCGACGAGCGGAACGAGGATCGTGTCGAGGTGACGGACCGGGATGCGGCCGCGCGAACCGTGCAGCGGTTCGGCGATGCCGAACATGTTCCCGCGCACGGGTGCGCCAGCCTCGAGCGGGACGAAGACCATCCGGCTGTCACGACGACTGACGATGTGCGGCACGAAAATGCGGACTCCGCGCTGCCACGCCGTACCGAAGCAAGGGCGCAGATCGACTTCGCCCGGCATGCCGAGGAACGCGGCGACCCGTCGGCCGCGCTGCCAGACGCCGAGCCGATGCAGCGACGCGTGGATCGCCCGGTCGTAGACCCGGCGTTCGGCGTCAGGAATCGCGCGACGTCCCGCGCGCAGCTGCCGGCGCAGCTCGCGGAGGGTCATGGTCGCAGTGGAAGGGAGAGGCGCCACCCGCCTGTGCCGTCACAGACCATTGCTCTCGACAAGAGCAATATTTGGGGAGGGCCGCGGCACTTAAGGCTTCCCGCTCGAGGCGGACTTGCACAATGTTGCCGACTGACCGTTCCCCGGGGTATTTACATTAAGGTCGAGAGGTAACCCGGCCCGTGTCGAACACCGCAGGCGGCGCCAAATCGTCGAGGGTTCGGACTGCTGCAAACCCTCAGAGTTCAAGTTGCTGACCTTTCTCGAGCGCGGATTCCACGCGCTCGCGCAGGGACTTCAGGCGCGAGCCGAGATCGCCCTCGACCACCGTGCCGTGCTTGCGCACTTTGATCAGTTCGTTGGCCAGGTTGAGCGCGGCGATGACCGCGATGCGGTCGAGGCCGACGACTTTCCCGGATTCACGGATCTCGCGCATCTTGCCGTCGAGGTACTCCGCGGAGTCGAGCAGGTCGGAGCGTTCTTCAGCAGGGCAGGCTACCTGGTACTCGCGATCGAGCAGGCGGACGCTGACGCGGGAAACGCGGTCTTCACTCATCAACCCTGCTCCATCGCCTTGAGGCGGCCGATCATTGCCTCGACCCGTCCGCGCACCTGCTCGTTCTTCTGCAGGAGGTTGGCGCGCTCATTGATCAGGGTGTCCTGACGCTGGCGCAGGGCACGGTTCTCTTCCTTGAGCTGGTTGACCGTAGCCACCAGCTCCTCGAGGCGGCGCTCGATGCGTCGGAGCTCGACGTCGACGGCGGATCGGGCGGTGGGTTCGTTCATGGAATTCACTATAGTTGGCGGACCCCGGGGAATCAATTTGAACTGACCCGCCTGGGACCGGTTGCGGGGTACGGATGGTACGATACGCGCAATGTCGGCACCGATTGCTTTTGACGATGTTGCGCAGGCCTTGACGGCCGGCGGGTCCACTGTCCACGCTGCCGAGGCCCACGGCTGTCTGTGCGGCGCCCTGTGCGCGCGGCGCGTCTACCTGCCCGCGGAATGGCTCGAAGAGCTGCTGCCCGACGGCCCCGAACCCGGCACGACAGCGACCCTCACTACGGTCGGTCCCCTCAAGTCGATCTTCGACCAGAGTCGCGCCGTGCTCGAGTCGCGCGAGATGGAATTCGAGCCGCTGCTGCCCCCCGATGACGCCTCGCTCGACGAGCGCGTCGAGGCACTGAGCGCCTGGGCGCAGGGGTTCCTGTACGGGTTCGGCGCGGCCGGTCCGTTCAAGCGGGGCACGTTGTCCACGGAAGTCACCGAGGTGCTGACCGACTTCGCCGAAGTCGCGCGGGCGGGTGCGGTCGGCGCCGAGAGCGCCGAGGTCGAGGAGAGCGCGCTCGCCGAACTGGTCGAGTTCATCCGCGTCGGCGTGCAGCTCGTCTATGACGAACTCGCCGACCTGCGTGCCGCCCAGGCCAGCTCGACGGCGCGGCACTGAACCCGAATCGTTCATCTTCCCGAAGAGACCCTTGCCGCCCATGACCCTGCGCAAAGACGAATACGCGCGCCGCCGCAAGCAGCTCATGAAGCTGATGGGCAAGGGCGCCATCGCCATCATCCCCGCGGCGCCCGAACGCCAGCGCAACAACGACGTCCATTACCACTACCGGCCCGACAGCGATTTCCACTACCTCACTGGCTTCAACGAGCCCGAGGCGGTGGCGGTGCTGATTCCCGGTCGCGAGCAGGCCGAATACATCCTGTTCGTGCGCGACCGTGATCCCACGCGCGAGACCTGGGACGGTCGTCGCGCCGGTCCCGACGGGGCGGTGCGTGATTACGGCGCCGACGATGCTTTCCCGGTCGGCGACATCGACGACATCCTCCCGGGCCTGCTCGAGAGCTGTGGGCGCGTCTACTACTCGATGGGCGTGAACCTCGATTTCGACCAGCGCGTGGTCGGCTGGGTGAATACCCTGCGGGGGCAGACCAAGCTCGGCATCCACAGCCCGCAGGAATTCGTCGCCCTCGAGCACCCGCTGCACTACATGCGGCTCTACAAGAG
>JBAVIQ010000234.1:0-8595 GCA_049687035.1 Steroidobacteraceae bacterium | reverse complement strand
GGTCCGCTCACTTGTGTTCCGGCGACGAGCCCGCCCTTCACGCTGTCCCAGTCTTCCGGCTTGAGGATGATCAACCAGCCCTCGCCGTAAGGGTCCGCGTTCGCAATGCTCGGTGTTGCAACCAGGTTATCGTTTATCGCCACAACAGCGCCGGCAGCGGCGACCTTGGCCGGACCCACCCACTTGCCACTCTCGACGGTGGCGCACGACTTGCCCGCCTTGACCTCCTTGCCGACGCCCTTGGGCGTGAAGGCCACCAGCTTGCCCGCCATGGCAGTGGCCACGGCAGTCATGCCGACGCGCACGGTGCCGTCACCCAGTTCCTTGAACCAGATGTGATTCTCGACGTCGTACAGCAGGTCGTCCGGGAGATTGCAGCCTTTCACCGTCGCCATGATCCAGCCTCCTCAAGCCTGTCCGGAGCGCGCTGCGCAATTGCGTGCGGCTGCGGATCCACTATGACCAGTTGCTAATGTTAGACGAGTTCGCGCCCGGACGCTGCCGGCTGGCCGCATTCGCCACGGCGCGGTTCGCATCAGGTAACACGCACCGACAGCGCGTCGCCGCCGTCCGGATCCAGCACGTGCACGGCGCAGGCAATGCACGGGTCGAAGCTGTGGATCGTGCGGAGGATCTCGATCGGCTGGTCCGGGTCGTGCAGCACGTGCCCGGCAAGCGCGGCTTCATAGGCGCCAGGCTGGCCTGTTGCATCGCGCGGGCCGGCATTCCAGGTGCTCGGCACCACCGCCTGGTAGTTGTCGATCCGCCCGTCCTCGATGACGATCCAGTGGCCCAGCGCGCCGCGTGGCGCTTCCATGAAACCGGCGCCCCGGGCCTGCGCCGGCCAGGTTGCCGGGTCCCAGTACCGGTCATCGAACGTCTTCGTGTCGCCTGCCTTGACGTTTGCCAGCAGCTGGTCGTACCAGCCCTGCATCGCGTCCACGAAAATCTTGGTCTCCAGGGTCCGCGCGGCAGTACGACCCAGGGTCGAGAACAGGCCCGCCAGCGGCAGTTGCAAAGTGGACAACGTCTGGTCCACGAGTTCCTTCGCCTGTGCGTGCCCGGTGGCGACCAGCATCAGCATGCGCGCCAGTGGTCCGACCTCCATGGCCTTGCCGCGCCAGCGCGGCGACTTCAGCCAGGAGTAGCCCTTGGCGACGTCGAGCTGCGAGTAAGGCGGGGGCGGACCCGTGTAGTTGAGAGTCGTCTCACCCTGGTACGGGTGCAGGCCGCGGTCCTTGCCGCCGTCGTAATCGTAGTACGCGTGGCTAACGAACTCCTCGATCTGCGCCGGATCGTGCAGGTCGACCTCCTCGATGTGCGACAGGTCGCGATTGAGGATGACACCACGCGGCACCAGGAAACCTGCGGTTTCGAAGATCGACTTCGCCGGAAAGTCGCCGTAGCACATGAAGTTGCCGAGACCCTCGCCCTGCGTCGCCCAGTCCTTGTAGAAGCCGGCGATGGCCAGCGTGTCCGGGACGTAGACCTCGTCCACGAACTCGCGCATGCGCACGATGATGTCCTGCACCTGGGACAGGCGCTTGGCGTTGATCGCTGAATCGGACTCCAGGTCGATCGGGTTCGGCGCGCCGCCGACCACGAAATGCGGGTGGGGATTCTTGCCGCCGAAAATGGCGTGCAGCTTGGCGACGTCACGCTGCCACGCCAGCGCGTCGAGGTAGTGCGCCACGGCCATCAGGTTCGCCTCCGGCGGCAGCTTGTAGGCCGGGTGCCCCCAGTAACCGTTGGCGAAGATGCCGAGCTGCCCGCTCTCGACCAGTCCTTTCACGCGCTTCTGCACATCCGCGAAATACCCGGGCGAGGAGCGCGCGTAACTGCTGATCGATTGGGCGAGGGTCGAGGTGGCCTGCGGGTCCGCCTGCAGCGCCGAGACCACGTCCACCCAGTCGAGCGCGTGCAGGTGGTAGAAGTGCATGACGTGGTCGTGCACGTATTGCGCGCCGATCATCAGGTTGCGCACGAGGTTCGCGTTCTGCGGAATCTCCCAGTGCAACGCGTCTTCGACGGCGCGCACCGATGCGATGCCGTGCACCAGCGTGCAGACGCCGCAGATTCGCTGCGCGAATGCCCACGCATCGCGCGGGTCGCGTCCGCGCAGGATGATCTCGAGGCCCCGCACCATGGTGCCGGAGCTGTAGGCCTGCGTGATGCGGCGCTCTGCGTCGGTGGCGACCTCGATCCGCAGGTGCCCCTCGATGCGCGTGACCGGGTCCACCACGATGCGACGTGCTTCGGCGCTCATTGATCATCCTCGACCAGGTTGTCGGCGACGAGCTCGAGCAGGCTGTGCATGGTCTTGTCCCACTTGAAGTGCGCCTGCCCGTCGTCGAAGGTCTGCCGGCAGTTGGCGCAGGAAGTCACCGGCAGCTCGGCGCCGGTTTCCTCGATCTGTTCCATCTTGATCTTGAACACCTTGTGCCGCAGTTCATCGGCACGGTGAATGGCGACCACGCCGCCGCCGCCGCCGCAGCACCAGTTCGCCCCCTTCGTCGGATACATTTCCCGCAGCTCGACGCCCAGCGCCTGCAGGACTTCGCGCGGCGCTTCGATCGCGCCGCCCCGGCGCACCAGCTGGCACGGGTCGTGGAACGTCGCGGTCTTGCCCACCTTGCGCAACCGGAGCTTGCCGGCGCGCACCTGCTCGGCGAGGAACTCCGCGATGTGCATCACCTTGAATGGCAGCGGCTTGCCGTACATGTTCGCGCCCATCCAGCGCAGCGCCGTGTAGGCATGGCCGCATTCCGGCAGGACGACCACCTTGGCGCCGCAGGCCACGGCCGCATGGATGATCTTGAGCGTCAGTGCCTTCTGCGTCGCCGCATCGCCCGTCAGCAGTCCGAAATTCGTTGCTTCGTAACCGTCGAGGCTGAAAGTCCAGTCGGCACCGACGTGCCGCATGATCCGGGCCGTCGCGACCACCGATTCCGGGTACTTCATGATCTCGATCGAGGACATGGCGCACAGTACGTCCGCCCGCGGTTTGTCGATCGTGATCTCGACCTCGTGCTCGTCCGCCAGCCACTCACAGCGGTCCGCGAACACCTTCGGCGTGGCGCCGAGCGGGCTGCCCTCGCGCTGCGCACGCTCCGTCACCGCGGCGAGTTCGTGGGGCACGAGCCCCGCCTTGAACATGCCGTGCCGCGCCTGCGAGACCAGGCTGGCGATGTCGATGCCCATCGGGCACATCAGCGAGCAGCGGCCGCAGACGGTGCAGGAATCGTAGATGAGGTGCTGCCACTGCTGCAGCTCGTCCACGGTCACCTTCGGCTTCAGGTTCAGCGCGCGGTACACGAACGCGAACGGTCCGTACTCGCGCTTGTAGGCCTGCTTGAACGGCTCGAGCTTCCAGATCGGGGTGTACTGCGGGTCCTGCGTCACTTCGTAGAAGTGGCAGGCCTCGGCGCACATGCCGCAATGGATGCAGGATTCCATGTAGATGGCCGCCGTCCGGCCGAAATCGCGGACGAAGCTGTTCATGGCGCGCTCGACGCGTACAGCGTCCGGCGCCTCGCCCTGCGTGTCGAATCGATGCTCGGGTTTCCTGATCGAGACCCGTGGCTTGTCGAACTCCAGCGGATCGGGCTCGCGCGTGGTGGGTGTCGTCTCGGTCACAGCGAGGCTCCCTTGCGTTCGAAGAGCACGCCCGTCGAGCCGCGTGCGGCGAAAATCGTGAACGCGTGCATCAGCTTGCCGAACGGGAACCACACCAGCAGCAGTTCCGCCGAGAGCAAGTGGACGGCCAGCAGCCGCTCGTACGGCCACCCGCCCAGGTGCGCGAAGGCCGCCATGCCGGTCGCCAGCGGCGCGATGGTGACCAGCCAGCTGAAGTAGTCGTCGAAGTTGGAGATCAGGCGCTTGACCGGGCTCACGATGCGATGGATCAGCACCGCCACGAGCGCGGCGATCGAGATGGCGCTCAGCAACGTCACGACGCCGTTCGGCAGCGTCGGCCAGTTCAGTCCCGTCAGACCATGCAGGTCCGTGCCGAGCAGGCCGCGCGCAATGTCGGCGAAGAACAGTACGTGCGGCACGAAGAAGAACAGCGCCAACAGGAAGCCGATGTGAAAGGCGTAGCCCATCACCTCGCCGAACGCGGTGCCGCCAAGGAACTCCTTGCGCGGCCAGGATCGCAGCGCGATCAGCCTGAGTCCCTTCCAGGCGGCCTCCTTGCGCGGTGCGGAGAGGTCCTTGCGCGTGCGCAGCAGCAGCACGCCGAGCAGGCGCCAGAGCACCCCTACCACGAAGATGACGATCGACCACTGCAGCGCAGGGCCCCGCGCGAAGTCCAGCAGGTTCATCTCAGGCACCCTCCGCGTCCTTCTGCCGCTTGCGGGCCAGCGCTGCGGACGCGAGGCCGAGCGCCGCGCCCACGCCGACCGCCGTGCCGACCGTCCGTGCCGAGCCCCACTGGCCGGTGGACAGCGGCCGATAGAAGCCGCCCTTGTCCCAGAACCCGGGCTCGGAACAGCCGATGCAACCGTGGCCCGCCTCGATCGGGAAACTCGTGCCGTCGTTCCACTTCACGGTGGCGCAGGCGTTGTGCGTCGTCGGTCCCTTGCAGCCGAGCTTGTAGAGGCACCAGCCCTGTCGCGCGCCTTCGTCGTCGAAGCTGTCGGCGAACTGGCCCCGTTCGTAGAACGGGCGCCGGTAGCACCGGTCGTGGATGGTCTGTCCGTAAAATGACCTGGGCCGGCCGAGGGCGTCGAGCTCGGGCAGCTTGCCGAATGTCAGGTACTGCGTGAGGACGCCGGTGATGACCACCGGGATGGGTGGGCAGCCGGAAACGTTGATGATCGGTTTGTCCTTGACGACCGCCGACACTGCAACCGCTCCAGTGGGATTCGGATCGGCACCGGGGATGCCCCCGAACGCTGCGCAACTGCCGAGGGCGACGATTGCGGCGGCGCCGCGCGCGACTTCCTGCAGCAGCGAGAGGTTGTCGCGCCCGGCAACGGTGCTGAAGCCCTTGTTGCCGGTCGGGATCGAACCGTCGACGATCAGCAGGTAGCGGCCCCAGTTCTCCTTCATCGCCGTCTCGCGCGCACGCTCCGCCGCGTCACCCGCGGCAGCCTGCAGCGTGTGCTGGTAGTCGAGCGAGATGCCCTGGAAGATCAGGCTCTCGAGGGTCGAGCCGTGCGCCCGCGTAATGGACTCCGTGCAGCCAGTGCATTCCTGGAACGGCAGCCAGATCACCGAGGGTCGCCGTGCCTGCTCGAGTGCGGCCGCGACGCGCGGCACCATCGCCGATGGCAGTCCCATCAGCGCAGCAGTGGTGGTGCAGAACTGCAGGAAGTCGCGACGGGTGACTCCGCGCGATCGCAGGAATTCGCCGAGCAACGGTGACGACATGACGCTTTCCCTCACAGCCCCTGTCGGCGCTCCCCGACTCGCTGTCATGCGATGGGGATAGGCGTGGTCCCTCAGGGGCGTATTAGCTTGCCCTGATGTGTCCCCGTGCGACTGTACGTAGCTGCCGAAGCGGCGCGGCCGCTGGGCAAGGCTAGTCGCGGCTGGAGCCCGCCTGCCAGGCCTCGAGGATTGCCCGGGCGTGCGCGGCCGCCGGCGCGATCGACGCCTGCAGCGACGGACTGAGCGACGAGCCGATCGCCACCCGCTGCGGTTGCACACCGACGAACGCCCTGCGCGAGGGCAGGGTGCCCATGAGCCGGGCTGCATCGAGCAGGTCGCGGATGCCGACCTCGTGGACCGAGCCGCGGGCGTTGCGAAAGAAGGCATCCATGTCCGCGTCACGCAGCACACGCAGGTCGCCCGGGGCGCCCCCGAGTTGCGCCGCGTCGAGGACCAGCAATGCATCACAGTGCTCGAAACGCGGCAGCAGCAGCAGGCTCAGGGTGCCTGCATCGACGTAATCGATGTCCTCGAGCACAGGCTGTTGCCCTGACAGTGCCTCGAGCACACGCAGTCCCACGCCGTCGTCGGACATCAGCGGGTTGCCGATCCCCAGTACGAGGGTTCGCATCGCGGCGTATCCCTCAGCCGATCTCTTGAGGTTCCGCCTGCTGCCGGATCGGTCGTGACGCGCAGCAGAAGTCGCCGAGCGCCGCGACCTGCATCTTCCCGGTCACGAACAGGAACAAGTGCCTGGCGACCAGCGCCATCATCAGCAGCCGCTGCGGTGTCGCGGGATGCTGCGGATCCGACGTGACCAGGTTGTGGTGGTAGGCGAGTTCGCGGCAGGTTTCGCGGCAGGCATTGAAGCTCGCGTCATCCGTGCAGCCCTGGCGGTGCAGCGCGAGCAGGCGAAAACCTTCGCGTATTTCCTGCGTGGGCGCGAGGCCCTTGGCAATCACCCAATGCTCCAGCACCGCCTCGCCGAGCTCGACCAGTTCCGCTGCGGTGACCGTGCAGGAGCCATCCGCACCTGCCTTGAGTTCGTCGAGACGTTGCTCGATCTGCGCGAGCGACTTCACGCGATGCCCTTCTCGCGCAGGAACCCGAGCGAATCCGAGATGTTCTCGTGCACGCCCACCTGTCGCGGGGACAGCCCGAGCGCGAGGCCCAGCAATTGCGTGAAGTAGAGAATCTTGACCTTCGTCGGCTGGTTGAATTTCTTCTCGGCCCGCACCTGGTGCATTTCCAGGCCGGAGTGGCACGTCGGGCACTCGGTCGCGATCACCTCGGCGCCGGCGGCTTCCGCGGTGCGCAGGATGTTCAGCACGAGCTTGGTCGACGTGTCGCTGTCCGAGAGCGTGTGGGCCCCGCCGCAACAGGCGGTCTTCAGCGGGAACTCGACGTTGACGGCACCGGCTGCGCCGAGCAGGTCGTCCATGAAATGCGGCTTCGACGTCGACTCGGTGCCCGGTCCCTTGTCCTTCTCCGGGAAGATGTGTCGCGGCCGCGTGTACATGCAGCCGTAGTAGTTGGCGACCTTCAGCCCTTGCAGCGAGCCCTTGAGCCGCTGCTTCAGCCCTTCTTCGCCGATGCCGTGCATGATCCAGTCGAGCGCATGGATGGTCTCGACCTGGCCGGCTGCGTACGTCGCGTGCCCAGCCTTCTGCGACAGGCGATCGACCACCTCCACGCTCGTCGGGTCGTGCGCCAGGTCGTACTCGGCCTTTTTCAGGTTGTGGTAGCAGCCGTTGCACGGCGCCATCACCACGTCCATTTTCATTTCGGAAGCCGCGATCGCCATCACCCGCGATGACAGGTAGGTCTGCAGCTTCGGATCGATGTTCTTGACTTCCATCGCGCCGCAGCAGTTCCAGTTTTTCACCTCGACGAGGTCGAGGCCGAGCGCCTTGCCGACCTGCTGGGTCGACCGGTTGTAGGAATGCGCCGTTCCCTCGAGCGCGCAGCCCGGGTAATAAGCGACCTTCTGGTACTTGCCCTTCGCGGTGCTCATGACCTTGCCCCTTCGCCTGCCGTGGCCGGCCCGGCATCGCGTTTCGCCGCCTCGATCAACGCGTCCAGGCCGAGCGCCCGGCGTCGCTTGTGCTCCTGCTCGTGGACGTACTCCTCGATCGCGGCGCGGGCACCGGACCAGCCGCTGGTGCTGGGGGCGACCAGCGTCGCGAGCCCGAGCTTCGTCAGCATGCCGAGCGGCAGGTGCCGCAGCATCCGCTTCATCATCTCGAGGAGCCATGGCTGGTTCAGGCTCTGGCCCGTGCGCTTGAAGAAGCGCTGCATGACCCGGCCTTCCTCGATCTTGCCGCGCTGGAATACCTGCTCCGAGAACACCTCGTCGAACACCATCGACGGCGAAGGCGGCACGTGTCCCTTCAGTTCCAGCCAGTGGGAGAGCGCCTTCATCACGCCTTCCGGCACCACGTCACGCGGGCATGCGTAGGTGCATTTGTTGCAGGAGACGCACTGCCAGATGATGTCCTTGTCGCGCAGGATCTCGGATTCCATCCCGATGCGGACCAGGTAGATCCAGTGACGCGGGTTGAACTCCGGGTTGATCGCGTTGACGGTGCAGGAATTGGTGCAGGAACCGCACTGCCAGCAGCGATGTATGTGCTCGCCGCCAGGCAGCGCGGCGACCTCGTCCTGCATCGCCTCGTTGTAGTCCGTGACGGCCCGGGACGTGATGAACGTGCTCCAGTGGCCGGAGACGTCAACCCCGTCGATCACGAGCTGCTCGTGGGTCGTGAGGTCTTCCGGGCGTATCAGTGACTGCTCATGGATGGGCATGGGCTTGCCTTCTCAGCCGGAGACCGGCGGGCTGGATGGGTCGGCGACGCTCAGCGCCTCGCCGTCGATGGTCTTGATGCGCAGCCGGCCACTGCCGGGACGGATGCCGTCGAGCCCGAGCAGGCGCCGCGCGTGCAGCATCGGGTCCTCTGGCGCGGTGAAATCGGTGCGCAGGTAGCTGCTGCCCTGCTCGCCGATGTATCCCGCATAGACCTGGGCGCAGAGCATGTCGACGAACTGCAGCACGTCGCGGAACACGCCGTTGCCGCTCAGGAACTGGCTCAGCTCCGCGCGCAGCACCAGGAACGTCGCGTGATCGTCGCGTGCGGCAATCGTGACATGGTCGACGTCGGGGCCGTGCCAGATCTCCCGCAGCACACCGGTGTTGGTGCCGGCATCCCAGACCCAGCGGGTCAT
>JBAVIQ010000233.1:0-5786 GCA_049687035.1 Steroidobacteraceae bacterium | reverse complement strand
GTCGCAGGCACGGGCAACCGGCTCGACGCCAACCCGGTCGACGCCGGGGAAAACACCGGCCGGCTGAGCATCACGCTGCAGGCGGGTGCGGGCCGTGAGGACGAGGAAGCGGCGATGGCCGGCATGCGCAAGGACCTCGAGCAGATGCCGGGGCTGCAGTACCGCTTCAGCCGCCCTGCACTCTTCAGCATGGCGACCCCGCTCGAAGTCGTGGTGTCGGGATACGACCTCGATCGCCTCGGCGTAGCTGCCGAACGCGTACGCCAGGAGATGCTCAAGGATGGCCGCTTTGCGGACGTCAAGACCACGGTCGAAGCTGGCAATCCGGAGATCCAGATCATCTTCGACCAGGAACGTGCGACACAGCTGAACCTCGTCGTCCGCGACATCGCGAACCGTGTGGTCAACAGTGTCCGCGGTGAAGTGGCGACGCGCTACAAGCTGCGCGACAAGCAGATCGACGTGCTGGTACGCAGCGTCGATTCGCGCGCAGCCTCGATCGAAGAGGTGCGCAACCTGATCGTGAACCCGGGCAGCGACTTCCCGGTGACGCTCGGTTCTGTCGCCGACGTCAAGCTGGCGATGGGCCCGGCCGAAGTGCGCCGCATCGGCCAGGAGCGCGTGGCAGTGATCTCGGCGAACCTCACGCACGGCGACCTCGGCTCGGCCGTTGCCTCGCTCGATGACATCGTGAAGAAGGTTGAGCTGCCGGTGGGCACGACCGCTTTCCTCTCGGGCCAGAGCGAGGAAATGACCGCCTCGTTCAAGTCGCTGCAGTTCGTGCTGGTGCTCGCCATCTTCCTGGTCTACCTGGTGATGGCCTCGCAGTTCGAATCGCTGATCCACCCGTTCGTGATCCTGCTCACCATCCCGCTCGCGCTGATCGGCGCCGTCTGGGCGCTTTGGCTTACCGGCACGACGGTCAACGTCGTTGCATACATCGGCCTGATCATGCTGGCGGGCATCGTGGTCAACCAGTCGATCGTGCTGATCGACGCGGTCAACCAGCTGCGCGCGGGCGGCATGGCGAAGTTCGATGCCATCGTCGAGGGTGGCAAGCTGCGCCTGCGCCCGATTCTCATCACCAAGCTCACCACGATTCTCGGCCTGATGCCGATGGCGCTCGGCATCGGCGAAGGCGCCGAGGTGCGTGCGCCGATGGCGATCACCGTGATCGGCGGCGTGCTGCTCACGACCTTCCTGACCCTGCTGGTGATTCCGGTGGTGTACTCCGTGATGGACCGCAAGCAGTTCGTGGTCAAGCAACCGCTGACCGACGCCCCGGGACCCGCCGCCGCAGAAGCCGTCGCTGGCTGAGGATCCGCTTCCATGCTGCACACGAAGGTCGCCCTCACCCGCCCCGTGACCACCGTCATGGCGGCGCTCGCGCTGCTCGCCGTCGGCCTGATCTCCGGCAAGCTGCTGCGGCTCGAGGCCATGCCGGACATCTCGTTCCCCGGCATGCAGATCATCGTGCCGTATGCGGGCTCAACCCCCGAGGAGATGGAGGAGCTCGTCGTGCGCCCGGTCGAGGAGGCGCTGGCAACGCTCTCGGGCATCAAGGAAATCCGGGCGAGCGCGCAGTCCGACCAGGCGACCTTCACGGTGTTGTTCGACTGGGATCGCGATGTGGACGCCGCGGCGTTCGAGGTGCGCACGAAGCTCGACTCGATCCGGCCGCAGCTGCCGGTGGGCGCCGACCGGCTGTTGATGTTCGCCTTCAGCGCGGGCGACCAGCCGGTGGCGGTGGTCCGCATCTCGTCCGACAAGGACCTGACGGACCAGTACGAGATGCTGGAGAAATACCTGCAGCGGCCGATCGAGCGCATCGAGGGCGTCGCGCGCGTCGAACTGCAGGGTGTGCAACCGCGCGAGGTGCGCATCCTCGTCGATCCGACCCGGCTCGCCGCCTACAGCGTCGACGTGCGCCGGCTCCGCACCCTGCTCGAGCAGAGCAACTTCTCGGTGAGCGCGGGCGAGATCACGGAGAACAACTCGCGTTTCACGGTGCGACCGATCGGTGAATTCAACAACATCGACGACGTGCGCAACCTGCTGCTCTCGCCCGGGGTACGGCTCGGGGACATCGCGCAGGTCGAGCTCGTCTCTCCGGAGCTCACGGTGGGCCGCCGCATGGAAGGCCGGCCGGCCGTCGGCATCGACGTGTTCAAGGCGACGCAGGCCAACGTCGTGGACGTCGCCGACCGCGTCCTCGAAGCCATCGAGAAGGCCCGCGAGCTGCCGCAATTCCAAGGCATCCAGATCCTGGTCGTCGGCAACCAGGCCGACAGCATCCGCGACTCGCTGAGCGAGCTGCGCAAGGCGGGCCTGATCGGCGCCGTGCTCAGTTTCTTCATGCTGCTGTTCTTCCTGCGGCACCTCCCCACCACGGTGATCGTGAGCCTCGCAGTACCGGCCTCACTGCTGGTCACGCTTGCCGCAATGTACTTCCTGGGGTTCACGCTCAACATCCTGACGATGATGGGCATGCTGCTCGCCATCGGCATGCTGGTCGACAACTCGGTGGTGATCACGGAAAGCATCTTCCGGCACCGGCAGCTGCATCCGGGGCATCCCCTGGAATCCACGCTCGCGGGCGTGAAGGAAGTCGGCGTGGCGACGCTCGCCGGCACGTTTTCGATGATCATCGTCTTCCTGCCGCTCGTCTTTGGCGAGCGCAACCAGATGTCGATCTTCCTGGTGCACGTCGCGGTGCCGATCATCGTCGCGATGCTCGCGTCGCTGGTGCTGGCGCAGACGTTGCTGCCGATGCTGGCCGCGCGCATGTCGCCGCCCCCAGCAGTCAAGGACGATTCGTGGTTCGGCCGGCTGCAGAACCGCTACGAGAGCGCCCTCAACTGGGCCCTCACGCACCGCAAGTGGATGGCGCTGATCACGGTCCTGATCGTCGTCTCGCCCGTGCCGCTCTTCATGCTCAAGCTGACCAAGGTGGACCCGTTCCCCCAGGAAGCGAGCCGCGTGCTGATGATCAACTACCACCTCGAAGGCTCGCACCCGATGCAGCGTGTCGAGCAGTCGGTTCGACGCATCGAGTCGTATATCGCCGCGAACAAGGCACGATTCGACGTCGACACTTACTACTCATTCTGGCTCAACGACCAGGCGAGCACGCGCCTGTACCTGACCGCCAAGGACGAGGCGAAGGTTCCGGCGGGCAAGGTCATGGAACTCGTGATGCAGGACATGCCGGAGATCATCATCGGCAAGCCCAGCTTCACCTTCGACGACAGCATGAGCGGTTCGACATCCTTCAGCCTGCAGCTTGCGGGCGAATCGACGGAGCGTCTCGCGGAAATTTCGCGCGAGGTTGCACACCGACTGTCGTCGGTGCCGGGGCTCGAAGCCGTGCGTTCCGAGGCTGGCACGGGCGAGCAGGAAGTGCAGGTGATCGTGAACCGCGACCGGGCCTCGCAGCTGGGCCTGACCACGCAGGACATCGCCATGACCGTCGCGGGCGCCATGCGCGGCGACCGCCTGCCCGAACTGCGCACGTCCGAGCGTGAACTCACGATGCGGCTCGCCTTCCGCGAATCCGACCGCCAGTCGGTCGAGGACCTGGCCCGCGTGCCGGTGATGCTGCCCGACGGCTCGCGCACCGACCTGGGCGCAGTCGCCGAATTCGTCGTGAAACCGAGCGACCGCGAGATCCAGCGCCTCAATCGCCTCACGACCGTCGTGATCGACGCCAACCTCACCAAGGGCACGACCATGGAAGAGGTGCGCAAACGCGTCGAACCCGTGATGGCTGCCTACGCCCTGCCGGCAGGCTACACCTGGAAGTTCGGCCGCGGCTTCGAGGAGAACGACAAGGCCATCCAGACCATGGCGCAGAACATGCTGCTCGCGGTGGTGTTGATCTTCCTGGTGATGGCGTCGCTGTTCGAATCCGCGCTCTATCCGCTCTCGATCATCACCTCGATCGTCTTCGCGATCGTGGGTTCGATCTGGTTCCTCACGCTCACTGGGACGACCATCACGATGATGGCCATGATCGGCTTCATGGTGCTGATGGGCGTGGTCGTGAACATCGGCATCGTGCTGATCGCGCACGTGATCGACCTGCGCCACGCCGGCATGCCGCGGCACGCAGCGATCCTGCAGGCCGGACGCGACCGCCTGCGCCCGATCATGATGACGACGCTCACGACCCTGCTGGGCATGCTGCCGCTGGCGATCGGCGACGCGCAGGTGGGTGGTGGTGGCGAGGGCCCCGCGTACTATCCGCTGGCGCGCGCCGTCATGGGTGGCCTCGCGTTCTCGGCCATCGTTTCGCTGATCATCGTGCCGATGTTCTACGTCTGGTTCGACGACCTGAACCTGTGGCGCAAGCGCGTCTTTACCCGTGCACCGTCCGCTGCAGAAACGCCCCCGGCCGGCTCGCCGCAGGCGGAACCCGGGATCTGAGGCCAGCAACCGCATCCCTGGACCGCCGGGCTCACCTGACCAGGGCGCTGTAGATTTCCCAGTACTCGTCGAGCAGGATGTTGGGCGCCATGCGTCGCGTGCCTGAATCGACGTCGGCTGGCGCGATGGAATCCGCGTTCGGTACCGTTTCTTCCGGACTGCGATAGACGACGGAACTGCGCAGGCGATCGGACCGCCGCTTGATGTCGGCCAGGTCTTCGCTCATGCCCTCGACGTCGGCGACTGCCTGCGACGCCTTGTGCATCAGCGCCTGGCATTCCTGCGGCGTGCCGTAATTCGCATCGAACACACGCTTCAGGGTGCTCTGGCGCGCGAGCTCCGCCAGGCCACCCGGGGCCAATCGGTCGTACAGCAGTTCGGCATAGCCGATGACCGCGACGTTGACGGCACGCCGTCCGTCCACGCTCAAGCCTTCGAACAGTGGCGGCGGCTCGGACTGGATCGCCTGGACCTGCGCCACGAGCGCTTCGATCTGGTCGGTGGCTGCGACGATGCGCAGCTCGCGCGCCTGGATCGCGTCGAACAGCCGACGTCGCCGGAAATAGTTCCAGAAACCCTGCAGCGACGCGAGCTTCAGCCGTGCGAGCTTCTGCTCGGCGTGCAATTGCTCGTCGAGCACCCTGGCCTCGACCAGCTCACGATCCACCAGCGCCACGCGCTCGCGCCTGGCACGGTCGAACTCCGCGAGCTGGGTCTTGCGTTCACGATCCTTTTGCTGTCGCGCAAGCTCGGCGCCAAACTGCTCGAGCCGCTTGCATGCGACGCGCCAGAGCGCCTTGAGCTGGAAATACGCAAGGCTCTTGTAACCCTCGCCGGGTCGGCCGAGGTACTGCTCGAGTGCCGCCATCTGCTCTTCGACGCGCATCGTCGCGCCTTCCTGCAGCTTGAGGCGGTCGAGCAACCGGTGGCGATCGTCGTCGAGCGCCGTGAGCTCTTTCTTCAGCTCGACGCGATTACGGAACAGCGCAAACAGCCGTTCGTCTTCGATGGAGGGTTCGCGGCCGGCGAGCCGGTAGGCCAGCAGCCGCAGTCTTTCAGCCAGGCGCATGCGCCGCAACCTTCGCTGCCGGCGTGAATTCGTGACCGCGCTCGAGGCAGTAATCGAGCCACTTGTTGAGCAGCATGTTGCGCAGCCAGCGCTCGCCGAGCTGCGCCGGGATGCTGGCCCGCACGTGTTCGAGGCTCTGGTGACGCAGCCACCGGCCGCACGAACTGACTTCGGCAAGCCGCGCGTCGTGATAGACGCGGATCTCGAGATCGGGGTCGGCCACCGTGCCCGCGGTTTCCTCGAAGTGGTAGGTGAGCCGCACCGCCGAAGTGTAGGGCGTGTGCTCGAGCAC
>JBAVIQ010000232.1:0-4218 GCA_049687035.1 Steroidobacteraceae bacterium | reverse complement strand
CACCGAACTTGCACCGGGTTTCATCGACACCGACATCAACCGCAACAAGGGCGCGCGGCCGTTCCTCATCGACGCGGACAAGGGCGCTGCAATCATGGCGCGCATGATCGAGCGCCAGGTGGGCAAGCGCTGGGTGCCGGTGCTGCCGTGGACGATCATCGCCCAGTTGCTGAAGATCCTGCCTGCCGCGGTGCTCGCGCCGCGGCAGAAGCGAAGCTGACAGAGGACACCACCATGGACTTCGAACATTCCCCACGCGTCAAGGAACTGCAGGCGCGCATGACCACGTTCATGGACGAGCACGTCTATCCGAACGAGGGGCGCTTCTTCGCCGAGGTCGAGGCGAACAAGGCAAAGGGCAACGGCTGGGTGCCGACGCGCGTGATGGAAGAGTTGAAAGACAAGGCGCGCGCCGCAGGGCTGTGGAACCTGTGGCTGCCCGAGTCCGAGCACGGCGCCGGGCTCACGAACCTCGAGTACGCGCCGCTCGCCGAAATCACCGGGCGTTCGCACATTGCGCCCGAAGCGCTCAACTGCGCCGCGCCCGACACCGGCAACATGGAAGTGCTCGTGCGCTACGGCAACGATGAGCAGAAGGAGCGCTGGCTCAAGCCGCTGCTCGCAGGCGAGATTCGCTCCGGCTTCGCGATGACCGAG
Source organism: Steroidobacteraceae bacterium (assembly GCA_049687035.1). Taxonomy (GTDB): domain Bacteria; phylum Pseudomonadota; class Gammaproteobacteria; order Steroidobacterales; family Steroidobacteraceae; genus RPQJ01. Next base: position 3,561 of record JBAVIQ010000232.1, on the reverse strand, counting down.
CCGGCCGTGGCGTCGTCGGATGCAACCAATATCGCGGCCAGCATCGTGCGCGACGGCGATCACTACGTGATCAATGGCCGCAAGTGGTGGACCTCGGGCGCGTCGGACCCGCGCTGCAAGGTGCTGATCTTCATGGGCAAGACCGACCCGTCGAACAGCAACGTGCACAGGCAACAGTCGATGGTCCTGGTGCCGATGGACACGCCCGGAGTGCGAGTGGTGCGGCCGGTGCCGGTATTCGGTTACCTCGACGAGCCGCACGGCCACCCCGAGGTGGACTTCGAAAACGTGCGCGTGCCGGTCTCGAACCTGTTGCTCGGCGAGGGTCGCGGCTTCGAGATCGCGCAGGGCCGGCTCGGGCCGGGCCGCATCCACCATTGCATGCGCATCATCGGCGCGACCGAGCGTGCGCTCGAGGCGATGTGCCGAAGGTCGCTGAAACGCACGGCGTTCCACAAGCTGCTGGCGGAGCAGGGTGTCTGGCGCGAGCGCATCGCAGACGCCCGCATGAAGCTCGACCAGGCGCGTTTCCTGACGCTGCACGCCGCGTGGAAGATGGACGTTGCAGGCAACAAGGCCGCGCAGAAGGAGATCGCGATGATCAAGGTCGTCGCGCCGAACATCGCGTGCCAGATCATCGATCAGGCGATCCAGCTCTTCGGCGGCGCGGGCGTCACTGACGACCACGGTCTCGGCTGGGCCTATGCGATGGCGCGCACGCTGCGCATCGCGGACGGCCCCGATGAAGTGCACCGCAACCACATCGCGAAGCTCGAGCTGTCGCGCTACCTGGTGCCCTGAGGGTCCCGTATGCAGATGAAGGACAAGGTCGCGTTCGTCACCGGTGGGGGTCGCGGCATCGGGCGTGCCGTGTGCCGCGAGCTGCTGAGCCGTGGCGCGGCCGGCGTGGTGATCGCCGATCTCGACGGCGCACTGGCGCAGGCGACGGCCGCCGCACTCGGCGGTCTGGGTTTGCAGTGCGATGTGTCAAACGAGGCCGCCGTGCAGGCAGCAGTGGCGGCTGCGATCGCGCACTACGGTCGCGTGGACGTACTGCTGTCGAATGCGGGGTTCGGTTCTGCCGAACTCGACCTCGACGATGCCCTGGCCGAGCCCAACGATCTCTGGGCCCGCATGTGGCAGGTGCACGTGATGTCGCACGTCTACGCCTCGCGCGCGGTGTTGCCCGGGATGCTCGAACGCGGCGAGGGCTACCTCGTGAACGTGGCGTCCGCCGCAGGGCTGCTGTGCCAGGTCGGTGACGCCGCCTACAGCGCGACCAAGCATGCGGCGGTCGGGCTCGCAGAATCCCTTGCGATCACCTACGGCGAGCGGGGCGTCCGGGTGTCCGTCGTGTGCCCGCAGTACATCGCCACGGCTATCACCGGTCTCGACGAAAAGCTGCCGGCCGACGCACCTGCCGGCCTGCTCTCGGTCGAACAGGCCGCCACCGCGATCGTGGACGGGCTCGAACGTGAGCCATTCCTGATCCTGACCCACCCCGAAGTCCTGACGTATGTCCAGCGCAAGACGGCGGATTATGACCGGTGGATCGGCGGGATGCGCCGGTTGCGGGCGGGATTGCGGAATGGCGAAGGGTTTCTGAAAGTCCGCAAATGATAGACTCGGACCAAATCAGGACCCGTGCCACCGGCACCGGAAGGACGATGCGCTCATGAGGCAATTGCGCGGCGAAGACGCACGGTTCGTGTATGGCGAATCCAGCCACGCCAATTCGAACATCACGCTCATCTCGATCTACGACCCGTCGACGGCCCCGGACGGTCGCGTCCATTTCAAGGGCCTGTTGAAGCACATCGAAAGCCGGCTGCACCTTTCGCCGATTTTCCGGCAGAAGCTGCTCCGCGTGCCGATGGAGCTCGACTTTCCGTACTGGATCGAGGACGACGACTTCGACCTCGAATACCACGTGCGCCACATTGCGTTGCCGAAGCCCGGCGACTGGCGCCAGTTCTGCATCCAGGCTTCGCGCATCCACGCGCGCCCGCTCGACCTGTCGAAGCCCCTGTGGGAGCTGTACCTGGTCGAGGGCCTCGATTCGTTCCTGCACCTGCCGCCCGACAGCTTCGCCATTCTTGCCAAGGTTCATCACGCTGCGATCGACGTGCGCGGCGGTGCCGAGATCACGACGCTGCTGCACGATACGACGGCGCTGCCGCCAGCGCCCGAGCCGCCCGAACCCTGGTTCCCGGAGTCGCCGCCGGGATCGATTTCACTGCTCGCACGCGCGATGATCAACAACGTGGTGCGTCCATTGATGTTCGCGGGACCGCTCGCGCGGGCGCTGAGCCGGGTGACCCCGGCCGTGCTCGGGTCGCTCGGCGAGTTGCTGCGCAAGGACCGCTTTGCGGTCACGCGTTTCAACTCCGAAGTCTCGCAGCACCGCGTCTTCGATTCACGCCGGTTCTTCATCGACGAGTTCAAGCGCATCCGCGACCTGGTGCCGGGTGCCACGATCAACGATGCGGTGCTCGCCGTCTGCGGCGGCGCGTTGCGCCGGTACCTGCTGGCGCACGAAGAATTGCCGGGCTCGAGCGTGGTTTCGCTCGCGCCGTTCTCGGTGCGGGCCGTCGGCGCCGACAGTGAAGAGCGCCCCGAACTGAGCCTGGTCCGCGTGCCGCTCGGTACCGAGATCGACGAGCCGAAGAAACGCCTGCGGGCGATCTACAAGCACACGTCGACGCATGCGGACATCGACCAGGCCGTGCGCGCGAAAGAGCTGACGGAGTTCGACAAGCACGCCCCTGCAGCCACGCTCGCGCTTTCGGCGAAGTTGCTGGCGGGTTCATCGCTCGGTTCGCAGCGCGAACCGCTGGCGGGCTGCACGATCATGAACGTGCCCGGACCCGCGATCCCGCTCTACCTCGACGGCGCGCGCATGACGTACTTCTCTGCGATCATGCCGATCGCGGACGGCATGGGGCTGGTGTTCTCGGTGACGAGTTACGACGGGATGATCTTCATCTCGCCGACATCGTGCCGTGAGCAACTGCCAGACCCCGAGTTCTTCGCGCAGTGCATCCGCGACAGCTTCCAGGAATTGCTGGCGCTGACCCGCAAGCCGAAGAAAGCAAAAAAGAAGAAGCTCGTCGTGAGCAAGGCGGCGTCGAAGCGGAAGACCGCCGCGAAGGGCAGGGCAGCGGCAAAGCGGAAAGCTGCGTAAGCGGCGTTTTCCGACTAACCCCTTCCTGCCCCTTCCTGGCCTTCCTGCGCCTTCCTACGCCTTCCTCAGCCCGGAACGGCCACGCCCTTTCTGAGTCCCTGTTCGGGCGGCCCGATCAGTTTCGCCATCTTGCGATAGGCCTTGCCCGCCATGCCGTCCGGATCGAACGGATGCCATTCGCCCTCGGCTTGCGCCAGCCGGTTGGCGAGAATCCACATCACCGCGGCGTTGAAGCCGAGTCCAACGTGACTGCCCGGCACCCAGATGTTTTCGTGCTGGTCGTCATCGCTGTCTTCGATACGGGCGGCTTCGGGCGGCACGATGCCGTCGGTCATCGAGAACACGCAGGTCGATGGCACGGGCGGAGGTGCGCGCAG
>JBAVIQ010000231.1:0-4092 GCA_049687035.1 Steroidobacteraceae bacterium | reverse complement strand
GAGCCTAGCTCGTCTCCAAATTCCGCCGCCGAACGGTTCTCCGGCGCGTAACGAACGTGGGCCCACGCCAGTTTCGTTTGCCATGTCTCTCGATTCAACAGCAGGCGTGAATTGCCGGCCAGGCACTTGATACGCTTGTCCCAGGAATGATCGGGGCCCAAGGTCCCGGACGAAAGGATCCATGGAACGACTTGCTCATTGAAACTGAACCCTTTCAATACGGAAACGATGGCGCGCTGCGATGTGGCGGCAACAAACAGGTCTCCGGTATGCACGTACCATATGGTCCGTGATCCAACCATGTCGCTGACGAGTTCGACGTGTTCATCGTCGACACGAAACAAGGCATAGGTACCATCGGGATTCTCGGAATCGGGCAGCCAACCCCCACCGCCATCGCCGCACATGCGCCCCAGGCAGACGCTCAATCCCTCGACTGCCACGGTGTCCGTGGGATTAAAGATGCCAATCAACACATTTCCTTGCTGAAGGATCTTTGGTTCCCTCGGAACTATGTTGTCGGGAGCCAGCCTGCGTGAAAGCTGGCGCAACCCGTCGGCGTCGACGGGCAATCGATTCCTGGCACAGATCAATACGAGCTTGGACACTGTAACGCGAGCTCCCTCACGACCGCGCAAGCAAACCAATGCGCCTGAGAATGGCCGCCTCTTTGCCGCCGAGTATTGCCTCCAGGATTTCGCGGTCCGTGATCGAGAGCGCCGGACCTCGGAGATGCGCCAGGCAACCGAGGCCGACCAGCAATGCTCCAACGAATAGATGCACTACGGCCGCTGCGCCTGACACGCTCTTCAGCAGGATGCACACCGCGACGATGCTGCCCCACAGCGCGACACTGAACAGCATTGCAGTCCCGGCGTTGATCCACCGTGCCCGGTTGCGCACGTGCCACCAGATGTAACCGTTTTTCATCGCCTGGGCCGACCCGCTGGCGATGGCAGCGCCGTACACGCCGGCAACCGGCAGCAACGCGAGAAGGGCGATGATGTTGTAGATGCCGAAGATCTTGCTCCACAGGATGATATCGACCTTCTCCTCGTACTGCGCCACGAGCGTCACCGGAACCGCGATGACATTGAACGTAGCAAACGCTACGGCAACCGGCAGCAGCCAGGAATGCTCAAGGAACTTGCCTCCGAAGATTACCTGTACGATCTCGGCGTGGTAAGCAGTCGCGTAGGCGAGCACCGGCCATTGAATCAGCAGATTCAGGTTCAGCAGCAGCGAGAAATACCGCGGCACCTTTTGATCGGCCTCACTGCGTGGCACGGCAAAGAACAACGGCTGGATCACGTTCTCAAACAGTTGGACCGGCAGCAGGCTATGCGCCATGTCATTGAGGCGCATATAGAAGGCGTAAATGCCAACCGACACCGGATCGATGATGGCGGCGATGAAGAAGCTGTCACTCTGACCACTGAGCACCAGCGTCCCGGCATCGTTGAAGTTATTGAAGAACCCATAGCGCAACAGGCGTTGGCGCTCCGCGCGATCCGGCCGAAACGACTCGATTCGATCACCTGGCGCGCAATATCGCCGGTACGCCCGGAGCATGAAAACGTATGCGATCGCGAATGCCGCGGTATCGGCAACGATGGCGTTCGTCAGCGTAAAAATGCCCTGCCACCACAGCGTGCAATACGCCAACAGCTTCACCACCGCCACAACCGCCATCGCGCCCACGCTGTAGCGCTGCAGCATGTGCGCCGCGAGCGAGATTTCCAGGATACGAGCCTGGAAGTGCACCAGCATCAGGAAGCTGAAAATCACGAACTCGCCGCGATACGGCGTGAGCTTGAAGAGCGGCGCGACGTAATTCCAGCCAAGCAGGATCAGGCTCAACAGCATGACGTTCATGCCGAAGCGTGCCGATGCCGCAAACCGTACCAGCCAGGCGGCGGCAGCCTTACGCCCGGATCGCAGGTACTCCGGCTGGTAACGCCGCAACGTTTGCTCGAGCCCGAGCGAAGCGACTGTGCTGAGGACCGGGATGAAAGCGTACAGCAGGTTGAAGACGCCGAAATCTTCCTTCGTCATCGCCCGGACCAGGACGATGTAGCCCAGGATCGTCGCCAGTTGCGACACGGCCCGGTAGGACACGGTATCGATCAGCGAGCGGCGCGCCTGGCTGCGGGTGTACAGCGACATGAATTCCTGATGGACTGGAGATCGGGGCTGGGCGGCACCGGCCCTCGGCCGAATCCGCGCCGGCGTCAGTAGGTGTAGTAGTCGCCGCCCACTTCCTCCCGGGAGCGATTCACGATGATGCCGGCGATCTTGAAGTCGCCGAGCAGATTCACGGCTCGCATCGCAGCCTCGCGGCGTGTCTTGCCCTCGCTGACCACGAGAAACATCGCGTCTACCCTGGGCGCCACGACCAGCGCCTCATCGGTGCTCAATGCCGGGGGCAGGTCGATCAGGATCAGCGCGCCCGGCGAACGTCGCCGGATGTACTTGAGCAGCGCCTCGAGCCTCGGAGAGGCCAGCAATTCGGAAGCATTCGGCACTGCTTCCGTGTTGCCTGCGATCACCAGGTTTTCGACCGCCGTTTCGAAGAGCACTTCTTCGGCTGCAAGGTCGGCGCTGAAGAATTCCGACAAAGCCTTCGGCGGCCGCGCGCCGAGAGTCTCGCATACGCTCGGATTGCGCATGTCGAGGTCCAGCAGGTACACGACACGCTGCTTCTCTCGCGCAATACTGATGGCCAGGTTGACCGCCGTAAGCGTTTTCCCATCTCCTGGTTCTGCGCTGGTGACGCCAACAATCGACCAGTTGCCGGTCCGGGCGCGGTGCAACACACGGCTTCGCAGGAGACGGTACGCGGCACCGGCGCGGCCCGCCATCAGGATCTGCGCGTCCGTCAGCAACACGCGGCGACGGCCACAGTCATCCAGATCCATATCCACGCGCTCTAACTCACGATACTTTTCCTGCGGCACCGCGACCGACGCTTCGACCGGAATTCGCTCACGAACGATGGCCAGCGATCCTGTGTCATCGAGGGGAACGTGCGATCGCTCCGCACCCGCTGCAGGGTTTCTCTCGCGCGTCTTGCGCAGCTGCTTCGCCCTTTCGAGCGCATCCTGGATCGTCATTGCTTGCCCCCACTAAGCCCTGGCCACGGAGAGCGCTACCAGGGCGGTCGCAGCCAGCAGCGCGGATGCATACGAGAACCGGCGGACCCGCTGGTTGCGCCGGTCATCGTCGTTGAAGATCTCCGGTAGCGATCCGATTACGGGGATGCCGGTGATCTCGCTCAACTCGCGCACGCTGCGCACGGACGGGTCGGCGGATTCCGCCAGCGCCGCCAGGCCGACCGCCAACCCTCCACCGAGAACGATCCCTAGCAGGATGATGCCGATGCGGTTTGGCGAGTACGGCGTGCCCGCCGCGCTGGGCGTCCGGATTTGCTCGAATCGATCGCCCTTCTGCTCAGTTTCGAGGTTTCGCGCGAGATCGGCGTCCCCGAGCTTGCTCTGGATCTCCGAAAACTGATAGCGCAGTGTATCGCGCTCACGCGTCAGTTCTGCGTACTCGCTTTCGACGCCTGGCGCCGCCGCGCGTCCCGCCTCGTACTCGTATATCACGCCCTGCGCTCGCCCCGCGTTCGACCGCAACGCCGAGATCTCCCGCTGCACGGCGTCGAGCTGGCTCTGGACAGTGAGGTACTCGGGGTTGTTCGGCACGACTGCGCCGGACGCGGAGTCGGCGCCCGCTTTTGCGGACAGCGCCTCGATCTGCCGCTGCAGTCGTTTCACATCCGGGTGGTCCGGTGTGTAGCGCACACGCGCGTCGGCCAGTTGACCCTGAAGCGTGGCGAGTTCGGTCTTCCAGTTGCCTGCAGTGCTGCCGAGCGTTGGGTTCAACCTGCTGAGTTGCACGCTCAGTAGCGCCTGGCGTTCCTCGGCCGCACGAATCCGCGCCTGGACATCCTGCAACTCGCCCGTCGCCCGCTCGGCGGCTCCCTGGTTTCGCATCAGGACCTCGGGCAGGGCCGCATCATGGCGCGCCTTGAAGGTCGCAATTCTGCGATCCACGTCCCCGATGCGTTGCTCGATGCTCTTGGCCTGCGAC
>JBAVIQ010000230.1:0-5590 GCA_049687035.1 Steroidobacteraceae bacterium | reverse complement strand
GATCGAGACCGTGGTCGGCGCGCAGGGCTTCGATGGCGTAGTTGCGATTGGCGGCTGTGACAAGAACATGCCGGGTTGCATGATGGCGATCGCGCGGCTCGATCGTCCCGCTGTATTCGTCTACGGCGGTACGATCAGACCCGGCGAAAAGAAACGCGACGTGGTTTCGGTCTTCGAAGCCGTCGGGGCGCACGCGGCCGGCGTCATCAGCGACAAGCAGCTCAAGGAAGTCGAGCGCACGGCCATTCCCGGCGCGGGCAGCTGCGGCGGCATGTACACGGCCAATACCATGGCGTCGGCGATCGAAGCGCTCGGGATGAGTCTCGCGAACAGCTCCGCGCAGGAGGCCGTCTCGCGCCACAAGCGCAATGACGCCGAAAAGGCGGGCCGCGCCGTCGTCAACCTGATCAAGCTCGGCATCAAGCCGTCGATGATCCTCACCCGCGAAGCCTTCGAGAACGCCATCGTGGTGACGATTGCACTCGGCGGTTCCACCAATGCCGTACTGCACCTCCTGGCGATCGCGCACGCCGCGGGCGTGCCGCTCGAACTCGACGACTTCACGCGCATCGGGGCGAAGGTGCCGGTGCTCGCCGACCTGCGGCCGAGCGGCAAGTACTCGATGTCGGAGCTCATCCGCATCGGCGGTATCCAGCCGCTGATGAAGTCGTTGCTCGACGCCGGCATGCTGCACCGCGACTGCCTGACGGTCACCGGCAAGACCTTGCGCGAGAACCTGGCGCGCGTGAAGCCGTACCCGAGCGGGCAGGACATGGTTCGGCCGCTGACGAACCCGATCAAGCGCGAGAGCCACCTCGTCGTGCTCTACGGCAATCTCGCCCCGGAAGGCGCGGTGGCGAAGATCAGCGGCAAGGAAGGCCTCAAATTCACGGGATGTGCGCGTGTCTTCGACGGTGAGGAGGCGACGCTGCAGGCGATTCTCGACGGCACCGTGCGCGCGGGCGACGTGCTGGTCGTGCGTTACGAAGGGCCGCGCGGCGGCCCTGGCATGCGCGAGATGCTGAGTCCGACCGCTGCGATCATGGGCAAGGGCCTCGGCGACAAGGTTGCGCTGATCACCGATGGGCGCTTTTCCGGCGGCAGCCACGGCTTCGTCGTCGGACACGTTTCACCGGAAGCGGCGAACGGCGGTCCGCTGGCGCTGGTGCACGACGGTGACTCCATCAGCATCGATGCGACGAAGCGTGAGTTGACGCTGCACGTTGCAGCCGGCGAACTCGTTGAGCGGCGCGCGAACTGGCGGCCGCGCGCTCCGTATGCGACGCGCGGAGTACTCGCCAAGTACGCTGAGCTGGTGAGCAGTGCATCGCTTGGTGCGGTGACCGATCGGGGTTTGAAGGTGGCTCAACCTGTGGTCTGAAGGTTCTTGCACGGGGTTGGCATCGCAGAAGTATTGTGTTGCTCCATTCGCGTCGGTAAAGTCGCGTCCGCCGTCAGAAGTGGACCTGCTGCACCTGCACCTGCACCGGATCGGCATTGTTTCGTGTTGCGCCGCAGCATGATTCGAGAACAACGACGGTTTTCGCGCAGGCACGAAATGAATGGCTCAGCAAGGGCCTGAGTCGTCCTTCGCGGCAAGCGTCAGGGGTTGCGAGGGCGGATGGGGTCTTGTAGTGTCGTCCGTCCGGGGGAGGACGCGGTATAGGGCCGGAGCATCCGCGCGCCCACAGTAGTGGAGGGGAAGTGGCTTACAGTTATTCGATCGATGATCCGGCCAAGAACAGCAAGCGCACGCTTGCCTTCATCCTGACCGTCATCATCCATGCCTTGTTCTTCTGGGTCCTCGCGTCCGGTCTAGGAGCCAAGATGGTCCAGACGGTCATGGGTCCGGTTGAGACGAAAATGATTGAAGAGCTCCCTGACGACAACAAGGAGCCGCCGCCGCCGCCGCCGGACATCGAGCAGCCGCCGCCCTACGTGCCGCCGCCGGAAGTGTCCGTCGACCTGGCGATCGATACCGGTCCCAGCACCGCCATTTCGAACGTAACGTCGGAGCGCCCGGTAGCGGCGCCGCCGCCCGTGGCGAAGCCTGCCGAACGCGCCGTCGTCAAGACGCCGCCGTCCGCCACCGGCAAGGGCTCGCGCACGTCGCTGCCCGAATACCCGCCGGCCTCGCGCCGCGCGGGCGAGGCCGGCACCGTGCAGTTGCGCTGCTATGTGAAGGAAGACGGTCGCTGCAGCGAAGTCTCCATCGTCAAGAGCAGCGGCTTCGACAAACTGGATGAAGCCGCCGTGAAGGAAGTCCAGCGCAACTGGAAGTTTGTCCCGGGCAAGGAAGACGGCAAACCGGTGCCCATGTGGCACACCTTCGCCGTGACCTTCAAGCTGACCGATTGATCCTCGAAAGTTGATCCATCCCTGAACTCAACGTCGTATCAGTAGAAATAGACACAGGAACCGATTTCAATGGCCACCGAAAGCGTAACCGTCGACAACCCGTACGGAATTGGCGCCCTCTGGGCACAGGGCGACTTTGTCGCGAAGGGCGTAATGGTCCTGCTCGTCATAATGTCTGCCTATTCCTGGTTCATCATCTTCACCAAGTGGTGGGAACAGCGTCGTCTGCTGTCGCAGGCGCACGAGGCAGAGAAGAATTTCTGGGTCGCCGACAACATCAAGTCCGGCCTGAACAAGCTGTCCGGCAAGGGCAATATCTTCAAGGGCATGGCCGCCGAGGCGATTGACGCCGCCGAGCACCACGACACGCGCCTGACGCAGCAGGTGCCGCTGCACGAGTGGATCGACAACGTGCTCGCCCGCGCCACGGCCCGGATCAACAGCGCGCTGTCGACGCAACTGCCGTTCCTGGCCACGACCGGTTCGACGGCGCCGTTCATCGGCCTGTTCGGCACGGTGTGGGGCATCTACCACGCACTCGTCGCGATCGGCGTGGCCGGCCAGGCCTCGATCGACAAGGTGGCAGGTCCCGTCGGTGAAGCCCTCATCATGACGGCCATCGGTCTCGCGGTCGCGGTGCCGGCGGTGCTCGGCTACAACTTCCTGCTCGGCCGCAACAAGCAGATCATGGAGCGCGTCAAGCTCTTCTCGAGCGACCTCGAGCAGGTGATCGTCAGCGGTTCGCGCATCGAAGGCGCGGGCGCCAAGGTCATCTCGGGCGGCGTCAAGAAGTAATCGAGCGCTAGCCCCTGGCAGCCGCTGGAGACAGAATCCACCATGAGCATGAACGTATCCTCGGGCATCCCGGATCAGGAAGAGAAGCCGATGTCGGAGATCAACACCACGCCCCTCGTGGACGTGATGCTGGTCATGCTCATCATCTTCCTGATCACCATTCCCGTGATCACACAGTCGGTGAAGGTGGACCTGCCGAAGGCGGCCAACATTCCCACGCAGACGAAGCCGGAAAACATCAACATCGCAGTTGATAAGGATGGCAACGTCTATTGGAATACAGCGATGATCCCGACGCAGGAGGCGCTGCTCGAGCGCCTCAAGTCGATTGCCGTGATGGATCCCCAGCCTGAAGTCCATCTCCGCGGCGACCGCGCTACGGCGTACGAGCATGTCGGCCGGGTGATGGTGCTGTGCCAGCGAGCCGGCATCCTGAAGGTCGGTTTCATCACCGAACCCGATCGCGGCCTCGCGCGCTGAGTCGCCGCAGGAGTCACAAGACATGAGTATGAGTATTGGTGGCGGCGGCGAAGACGAGCCGATGATGGAAATGAACATGACGCCGTTGATCGACGTCCTGCTCGTTCTCCTGGTCATGTTCATCATCACGATTCCCGTGATGACGCACGCGGTGAAGCTCGACATGCCGCGGCCGACAAACGCGCCGAAGCTGGCCGAGCCGGTGGTGATCCAGCTCGAGATCGATTTCGACGGCACCGTGCTGTGGAATGGTTCGCCGGTTACGGTTGACTCGCTCGACAGTTATTTCCGCCGCGAAGCAGCCAACGATCCGCAGCCGGAACTGCACATCCGCCCGAACAAGCGCGCGTCGTACGACATCGTCGCGCGCGTATTGGCGGCTGCGCAGCGCAACGGGTTGCTGAAGATCGGCTTCGTCGGCAACGAGCAGTTCATGTAGGTAAAGGGTTGTCGTCACCTGCCTGGCGGCGGTGACGGCATCGGATCAAAGAGGGCTGCCGGGGCGAAGAGCTCCGGCGGCTTTTTCCTTGTCAGCGGGACTAAAACGTCCCAGTGAGGAATTCGATGAGCAAGGCGAGTTTCGTTCTCACCGGTGCGCTCGCGATGGCGGGCTGGATCGGTGTCGCCGGCACGATGCTGGTGGTTCCTGCAACTGCGCAAGCGCAGCAGAAGGTCAGCCAGAAGGTCGGCGTGCCGCTCAAGGCCGCGCAGGACAGCATCTCCAAGAAGAAGTGGGATGCCGCGTTGGCCAAGATCAAGGAAGCCGACGCTGCGCCGGGCAAGACGGCCTACGACCAGTACAAGATCAACGAGATGCTCTGGTACGTGTACCTGCAGCAGGGCCGCAACGCCGACGCGGCGCGTGTGCTCGAAGGCCAGATCGCTTCCGGCCAGATGTCGGCGAGCGAAAAGGTGTCGCGCACCAAGACACTGGCCCAGCTCTATGCCCGTGCGGGCAGCTACGGCAAGGCCGCTTCGACGGCGCAGCAGTATCTCAAGTCCGTTCCAGGCGACAAGGACATGCAGCTGCTGGTCGCCAATGCGTACTACCAGCAGAAGGACTACAAGGGCGCGATCGCTGCGGCGGAGCGCGTCATGAAGGGTGGCGGCACTCCGAGCCAGGACCTGCTGCAGCTCGTGCTGCGCTCCAACTACGAGCTCGGTGATTCCGCCGGCACGGCGAAGGCGCTCGACCAGTTGCTGAAGTACTACCCGTCGACCGACACGTGGGTACGCGTGCTCGACGGCTACCTGAAGACGACCAAGCATGACCACGCGCTGTTGGCACTCTACCGTCTGGCCGACGACGTGGGCGCGCTCAAGACGGCCCGGCAGTACACCGACATGACGCAGGCCCTCATCATCGGGGGCTTCGGCCAGGAAGCCGAGCGCATCATGCAACAGGGCATCGCCGCCAACCTGTTCGCGGGCGAGGAGATGACGCGCGCCAAGCGCACGCTCGACGCCGCCAAGCGCAAGGCGGATGCCGAGCGCGTGGCCCTGCCGAAGGCGGCGGGCGCGCTTGCTGCGGCGAAGACCGGCGACGAGATGGAGAAGGTCGCTGAGTTGTACTTCAGCGCCGCCGACTACGCCAACGCTTCGGCCGCGCTGCAGAAGGCCATCACCAAGGGCGGCCTGTCGGACGCGGACAATGCCGAGATGCTGCTAGGCATCGCGCTGAAGCGCCAGGGCGACAAGGCCGGCGCGCAGAAGGCGTTTGATGGGGTCAAGGATCCGAAGTTCGCGGAGATCGCGAAGCTCTGGAAGATCGCCGCACGCTAATCGCGGCGACGCATCAGCGCGTCACAGCGAAGCGAGAAGAGGGCACGGGCGCAAGTCTGTGCCCTTTTTCTTTGGTGCTGTCGTTGCCTTGAGTTGACGAGCGCTCGGTGAGGGCGTTCGTTCCGGGTCTTCCCCGGGCGAGCGGAAAGGCAGACACGCTCGCCCGGAGAAGACC
>JBAVIQ010000229.1:0-3281 GCA_049687035.1 Steroidobacteraceae bacterium | reverse complement strand
GGTTCGGCCCGCACCCGGAGGGAAGCCAGCGTGAGCGACCTGATTCTGCATCATTTCGACTGGTCTCCTTACGGCGAAAAAGTCCGGGTGCTGCTCGGCATCAAGGGGCTGGCGTGGCGGAGCGTGCAGATTCCGATGGTCATGCCGAAGCCGGACCTCACCGCGCTGACCGGCGGCTATCGCAAGACCCCCGTGCTGCAGATCGGCGCCGACATCTACTGCGATACCAGCCGTATCGCACGCGAGCTCGAGCGTCGACATCCCGAGCCCACGTTCTTCCCGAGCGGCACGAGCGGCCTGGCCTATGCGCTCGCACCCTGGGCTGATTCATTCTTTGTGTCCGGCGCCGGTCTCTCGATGGGTCTGAACGACCAGCTGCCGGCGGATCTCGTGCAGGACCGGCGCGAATTCTTCAGTCACATGGACTTCGACCGACTCAAGGTCCGCGCGCCGCACATGTTCGGGCAGGTGCTCGCCAACGTGACGCTGCTCGAGGAACACCTGGCCGACGGGCGTGCGTTCCTCACGGCCGATCGTCCCGGACTCGCCGACGCCTCGGCGTATTACGTGCTCTGGATGTGTCGCGGCTTCGTCGCGGCGATGAATGGCATGCTGGAGCCTTTCGCGCGCGTCGCTGCATGGGAAGGGCGCATGCGGTCGATCGGGCATGGCGAGCGCAGCGAGATCGCTGCCGCTGCTGCACTGGACATTGCACGCGCTGCAAGCGCGTTACCCGGCGTCGGTGTGATCCCCGGCGATCCGTCGGGTCTGGTCGTAGGGCAACGCGTCACCGTGACGCCGGACGACTACGGCAAGGTTCCGGTCGCGGGTGAGTTGGTGAACCTGGACCTGCACGAGATCGCGGTGCGCCGCGTCGATGCTCGCGCGGGCGAAGTCGTCGTGCACTTCCCGCGCCTCGGTTACGTCATCGAGGCCGCATGATCGACGTCCATTTCTATCCGTCGCCGAACGGGCTCAAGATCCTGATGATGATGGAGGAGTGTCGTCTGCCGTACCGCATCGTCGAGGTGAACATCCTGCGTGGCGCGCAGTTCGAGCCGGAATTCCTGCGTATCAGCCCGAACAATCGCATTCCGGCGATCGTCGATCACGATGCGCCGGGCGGACCCCTGTCGGTCTTCGAGTCCGGTGCGATCCTGCAGTACCTCGCGGAAAAGTCGGGTCAGCTGCTGCCGCGGGACCTGCATGGCCGGTACGGGGCTCTGCAATGGCTGTACTGGCAGGTTGCCGGTCTCGGGCCGATGGCGGGACAGGCCCATCACTTCCGTGCCTTTGCGCCGGAGAGGATTCCGTACGGCATCAAGCGCTACACGGACGAGGTGAACCGGCTGTACGGCGTGCTGCAGCGGCGTCTCGCGGGCCGCGAATACATCGCAGACGACTACTCGATCGCCGATATCGCCTGCTGGCCCTGGATCGTGCCGCACGAGCGGCAGGGGCAGGCACTCGAAGATTTTCCGGACGTGAAGCGCTGGTTCGGAGCCGTGCGCGACCGGCCCGCGACGAGGCGAGCGTACGAGAAAGGCCACGAACGCAGCGCAGACCCCGAGGCCTACCAGTTCCTGTACGGGCAGACGTCTGAGTCCGTCGAACAGCGACGGCGGGAGCACGAGCAATGACCGACCTGATCCTGCATCACTACGACGCTTCGCCCTTTACGCAGCGCGTGCTGCGCATGCTCGGCATCAAGGGCCTCGAGTGGCGCTCGGTGACGACGCCCATGATGCCGCCGAAAGACGACCTGGTGGCGCTGACGGGAGGCTATCGCGGCACACCGGTGCTGCAGATCGGCGCCGACGTCTACATCGACTCGCAGCGCATCGCACGCGAGCTCGAGACGCGCTACCCGCAGCCCTCGCTGTTTCCGGACGGCAATGCCGGCATCACCTACGCCGCGGTGAAGTGGGCCGACGCGTTCTTCCGCGCGGGTCTGCACATGGCCATCGGCGCGACCAGTGCGATGTGGCCGGCGGAGTTTCGTCAGGACCGGCAAGGCCTGTTTCCCGACATCGATTTCGACGGCGTCGACCTCGCCCACGCGCGCTCGCAGATGCTTGCCCATGCGGGGTTCATCGAGCAGCAGCTGGCGGACGGTCGCGAGTTCCTGTCGGGTCGTGCACCCGGTTTGATCGATGTTCATGCCTGGACGGTGCCGTGGTTCACGCGCGCGTCCGTGCCGGGCGTGAATGAACTGTTCGCGCCGTTCACGCGCATGCAGGCATGGGAAGAGCGTGTTGCCGCCCTCGGCGAAGGCACGCGGCTCGAGTGCACGGCGGTGGAAGCGTTCGCTGTCGCGCGGTCGTCACGGCCCGCGCCGTGCGCCTGCGACGATGACGATGCGCATGGCCTGTCCTTCGGCAAACAGGTTGAGGTTGCGCCGGACGACACCCGGCGCGGCGCTGTTTGCGGTCGCCTCGTGGCGCTTGACTGGAATGAAATCGGCGTGGCGCGCGAACACGCGCTGTGCGGCGAAGTCGTCGTGCACTTTCCGCGCCTGGGATACCGGGTCACGCCGCTCGATTGAGCGGCTGCTACGATCGGCTCAGACCACGCGCGCGTCCCGCAGGGCGGTGATTTCTGCGCTTGAATAGCCGAGGCCGCGCAACACTTCGTCCGTGTGCTCGCCGAGCAGGGGCGGGCGGTGCGTGATGCCGCCACCGGACACGCTGAGTTTGACCGGCAGGTCCGGCACCCTCGCGGGCCGTTGCATGCCGGGAAAGTCCGAGACGGCGTGCAGGGCCTGCATCGCCGCCACCTGCGGATGATCGAGTGCCTGCTGCAGCGTCTGCACCGGGCCCGCTGGCAGGCCGGCGGCCTGCAGTTCGCGCAGGGCCTCTTCCGCCGTGCGCTCGGCGCACCATTCCCGCATGCGGGCGAGGATGTCTTCGCTGTGATCGCCGCGTGACTGGTCGGACTGGAAGCGCGGGTCGTTGATCCAGCGGTCGGCGTCGCCCATCAGTTTCACCCAGCGGCGGAACAGGCCATTGCCTACCGTGTGCGTCAGGATATGGCCATCGCGAGTCGCGAACACGTCGGAAGGGGCCGACGTCTGCACGCGATTTCCGGTCGGCACGCGATCGATACCGAGTGCGCTCTGCTCGACGAGGTGCGAGCCGAACACGGCCATCGCCGTGCCGAGCAGGCTGGTCCTCACCTCCTGGCCTGCGCCGGTCTGCGCGCGCTGCATGAGCGCCGCCAGCGTGCCGAACGCGGAGAGCACCGCCGTCGAATAGTCGACGTAAGGCGCCGCGGACTTGACC
>JBAVIQ010000228.1:0-1891 GCA_049687035.1 Steroidobacteraceae bacterium | reverse complement strand
TCGAGCAGCCGTCCCGTTTCGTACCAGCGGCGGCCGCGCTCCTGCCCTCCCCGGACCTGCGCGATCGCATAGACGAAGCCGCGGTCGAGCAGCGACAGCAGGCTCGACGAGAACACGGGGTCCGAGGAAATGCCGTAGGCCCCGTAACCGTACTGCAGCAGCGGCGCGCTGCCGTCGCGACGGAACAGGCTGCGACGGTAGACGATCGCGACGGGCACGCGTTCGCCGTCCCGCGCGGGCACCCACAGGTATTCGGTCTGGTACTGTGACGGATCAAAGTCGCCCAGTACCGGCTCGCGCTTCAACAACACTCGCTCGCCGGTGCGCGTGTCGTAGTCGTACGTGGTGCGCGGCGTGGTGAGCGACGTATAGGTGTAGCGCACGATCTCGCTGTCCACCTCCTCGTTCGCGTCGAGCGCCATGCGGTACGCCGGCTCGTCCGAGTCGATGTGGAGTTCGCGCGCACCGTGCCACGGCCGGATGCGGATCTTGCGCAGGCCCCCGACTCGCTCCTCGATCGCGAGGAAGTTGTCGAACACGTCGAACCCTGCCACCAGCACGTCATCCCGGTGCGCGACGAGTTCGCGCCAGCGCTCGCGGCTTCCCACGTCTTCCGCCGAGGCTTCGAGCAGGCGGAAGTTCACGGCCTGCCAGTTGCTGCGGATCACCCAGCGCGCACCGACGTGATCCACCGAATACTCGTGCCCGCGGCTGCGCGGCAGGAACACCTTGAAGGCCAGCGCCGGATCGTCGAGCCGCGCGTAGCGGACTTCGGTCGTGACGGTGCTGCTCGAGTCGATCAGTAGATACCGCCGATCCTTCGTGAGCCCCACGGACGTGTAGAACGCCTCGTCTTCCTCCTCGTGCACGACCGGGTCGTGCGCCGGATCGGTGCCGAGTTCGTGCACACGCACGCGCAATCCCAGCAGCGTGACCGGATCCTTTTCGACGTACAGCACGCGACGGTTGTCTGCGGCCCACACGATGCATTCTTCGACGTTCGGCACAGCGTCAGGCAGCAGGTCACCCGTCACCAGCGACCTGAAACGCAGCGTGTACTGGCGACGGCCGACCGCGTCTTCGGTGAACGCGAGCAGACGGTTGTCGTGGCTGACTTCGATCGAGCCGACGTCGTAGTAATCGAGCCCGCGCGCGTTCTCGCGCAAATCGAGCAGCACCTGCTCGGGGCCCTCGGCACTGCCGGCGCGGCGTGCGTAGACGGGATACTCGTCGCCGGTGTCGTAGCGATGCAGGTACCAGTAGCCGTTGTCGCGGTAAGGAACGCTGGCGTCGTCCTGGCGGATCCGCCCGACGATCTCCCGGTACAACTGGTCTTCGAGCGGCTTCCACGCCGCGGTCATCGCCGCGCGGTACGCGTCCTCGGCGCGCAGGTACTCGAGCACGTCGGGCGATGTGCGCGTGTCGTCGCGCAGCCAGTAATAGTCGTCGACCCGGACGCCGTGCGGTGAAAGGACGTCGTGTGGCCGGACCGCGGCAACCGGGGGCGAGAGCGGTCCCTGGCTCATGGGTGGCGGATCAAACGCCCGCCGGTCCCATGCGCACCGGGTACGTCGGGCGCGCACCCGCCACCTGGTAATACGGCATCATCTTCGGCGCAAGCGCACGGAGGCGATCCTGTCGCGTGGCATCGCTCGGGTGCGTGCTCAGCCACTCAGGCGGTGAGCTGCCGCCGACTTTCGCCATCTTCTGCCACAGCGTGACCGCCGAGCGCGGGTCGTAACCCGCGCGGGCCGCCAGTTCGACGCCGATCTGGTCGGCTTCGTTTTCCGCTGTGCGGCTGTTCGGCAGCTTGATCGCAACGGTCGCAGCCGCTGCAGCCATCGCCATCGCCTGGCCCGGTTTGTCCGACAGGATTCCCGCCGCAAGGATG
>JBAVIQ010000227.1:0-9082 GCA_049687035.1 Steroidobacteraceae bacterium | reverse complement strand
CGATATGCGAGGCGGATATCCGACCGCATTTGGAACAGCTCAATGTCAAAGAGGCAAATCGCCGCCTTCATGGCGTTCAGAAGATTCGTCGCGCCGCGCTCGAAGTCCGGGTCGAGCTTTGCCTCAGGGCATCGCCTGACCACCTGCGTATAGGTGCCATTCCCCCTCCTGTTCGTGAACTGCATGGGGCCGAGGGCAGATGCGCTTGAGACACTGTACCGATACGCCTCCTCCCGCTTCAGGCCGTAATGGCCCAGCACCTCATCGAACGCACCGGCTTTCTTTTTCACAAAGTCGGCGTCATCCGTCTGTTCGATCACCGCAAGGGTGGTGATGACTGCAGCGGGCACCACATCTGCGAGAAGCGCTCCCGGAAATGCCCTTGCAGGCGCTTTCGCGAGACGCAATTCCTCGATCGCCCTGCGCGCCGTGCTGAGAAGGAATTCCTTCCCGCCACTGACAAAAAGCGGATCGAGGGTGTCTTCGTTGGACGGAAGATAGACGATTGGCCTCGCGGTCTCGACGACGGCTCTCCATTTCTTCTTTGCAATCAGGGCACTGTCGAAGACGGGAAATTTCCTCCCGTAGACCTTCAGTGGCTCGCCGTCTTTGGAGAAAGCGAACATCAGCCGTTCGGCACCAGTGCCCCTCACGTGCCGTGCCGCGACCCCTGGTGTGCGCACGATGAAAGGAAAGGGCTTCCTTCCGGGCTTCCACTTGACCGGAGGGCGGGGGATCTCGATGTGCGCGATGGACCATTCCTGCTTCGTCTCGCTCCACAGAGCAAAGACGACAGGACGCCCGCGAAGCGCTTGTTTCCTTCCCTTCCCCGTGAAGACGTACTCGAGTTCGACATCACGAAGAATGGACTTCGCTTCGGACACGAGATCAAGGATCACCTCGTGACGGTCGCGGCGAGCTTCAACGACCACCTCCTCGAGCTCTTTGCCGGGAGAGACATCTTCGGGATGCTCTGACTCGGCAACGACAAGCGGAACCTCCCCTTCTTCCCCATCCTTCTGCATCGGGGCCTCGGGCGCCTCCCGGGGAGCAGATTCTTCCCCGACGAAGACGGGCTCTCCTTCATCGGAGACGCCTCCCGTCGTCTCGCATGCCGCGGTGAAGATCAAAGAAGCAAGGACAAGGAGAGCCTGTCCTGCTCTGCGTGTGGCGAGCGCATTCATGGGGTGTTCTGTCAATGGCGGGTGAGGACTGGCCTTGCCGGGCAAGGACCGCAGAAGCACCTTACTCCAGTTCCAAATGCTTACAAGAAATCGGGGTGACGTCACCTTTGCAATTCCCGTCTCTGCGCACGACCCTGCGCCGAAGTTTCCTGTTTGTTTACAGGCTGAGGTCAGGGGGGCGATGCGCGAGCATCCAGCGAGGCCCTTGGCGCGCCCCGTGCAGCCAGAGTCAGCAGCCCGGCGAATATGGCCATGTTCTTGATGAAGTTCTGCGTCTCGTGTTGCTGGCTGCCACCCTCGTAGAAATTCCAGAAGTCATGCATGTACACGTTGATCACCAGCGTCAGGCCAGCCAGGACAAGCGCTGCCCACTTTGTCCGCCAGCCTGCGATCAGCGCGAGCCCGCCAGCGACTTCGAGCACGATGGTCAGTATCAACAGTGGCTGCGCCCATGGCACGCCATGCTGGGTCATATACGCCTGCATGCCGACGTAACCGGTGATTTTCATCAACCCGGGCACCAGGAAATACAATCCCAGCAGCACCCGTCCAAGCACATCCATCGGCAGACTCAAAGCCTTCATGTCTTTCCCCTGCAGTGTTTCTGACTTGCGACCTTACGGCGACGGATACTGACAAGTTAACTCGCAGGCGTGGGCCGACGCTACTCACTCTGGCGCGTATTGCCCCATAACGCCACGACAACGCCCCCTGCAATTCTGGTATGAGTTGCCCACAGCACCGAATACCCGCTTTTCAGGGCGAAAAGAGTTAACTTGTCAGTACCCTATGACGTCACAAGCGTTGCGGAGCCGGACATGAGCAAGCTGGTGGAATGCGTGCCCAATTTTTCCGAAGGGCGCGATGCCGCGGTGATCCGCGGCATTGCGGCGGAGATCGAGGCTGTCCGCGGCGTGACGCTGCTCGACGTCGATCCGGGCGAAGACACCAACCGCACGGTAGTCACCTTCGTCGGCCCGCCGGAGGCGGTGATCGAGGCGGCCTTCCGCGCCGGCAAGCGCGCCGCCGAAACCATCGACATGTCGAAACATCACGGCAGCCACGCGCGCATGGGCGCGATGGATGTCTGCCCCTTCGTGCCGGTCGCCGGTGTCACCATGGCCGACTGCGTGGCGTTGGCAAGGGAATGCGGCCGTCGCATAGGTGACCTCGGCATCCCGGTGTACCTCTACGAGCACGCCGCAACGAACCCGTCCCGCAGCAACCTGGCCGCAGTGCGGGCCGGCGAGTACGAGGGGCTGGCAAGCAGGCTGGCGCAGCCGGACTGGCGGCCCGATTTCGGCCCGGCCAGGCACAATCCGCGGTCCGGCGCCTACATCATCGGCGCGCGCGAGTTCCTGATCGCCTACAACGTCAACCTGGCAACCACCGACAAGCGGTACGCGGACGACATCGCCTATAACCTGCGTGAGCGCGGCCGCCACAAGCGCAGCGGCAACGTCGCGCCTTTCTACTACAAGGGCGAGGCGGTGGTGTTCGGCAAGGACCGCTTCCCCTGCGGCGCCTGCGATCATGTCGCGAAGTCATGGGACGCGCTCGCGGCGCATTACCGTGACTCCCACGGCGGGGACCTGGCCGCCCGCTACGCCGCACTCGGCTACCCGGCAGAGGCAGTCGCGGGAAGGCCCGTGTACGCGGACGGCCGCTTCTCGCACGTCAAGGCGGTCGGCTGGGTGGTCGAAAGGTACCGTCGCGCGCAGGTCTCCATCAACCTGACGAATTTCAAGGTGACGCCGGCCCATGCGGTCCTGGAGGCCGCGCGGGAGGAGGCCGCGCAGCGCGGCATTGCCGTCACCGGTTCCGAGATCGTCGGCGTGGTCCCGTTCGACGCCATGCTGGAGTCCGGCCGCTACTACCTGCGTCGCATGCGCAAGTCCACCGGGCTCCCCGTTGGCGACGTGATCGAAACCGCGGTGCAGGCGATGGGCCTGCGCGACGTCGCGCCATTCGAAACGGAGAAGAAGGTACTGGGCCTGCCCCGCCCCGCCGGTGACCTGGTCCGCAAGACGGTCGGCGAGTTCGTCGACGAGGTCTCGCGCGACACGCCAGCTCCGGGCGGCGGTTCGATCGCGGCGCTGTCGGGCTCGATCGGCGCGGCGCTGGCCGCGATGGTCGCGAACCTCACGGCCGGCAAGGCCGAGTTTACCGGCCGCTACGAGGAACTGGACGCGCTTGCCGCCAGGGCGCAAGGCGTCAAGGACCTCCTGCTGGCCGCGGTGGACGCGGACACGCAGGCCTTCAACGGCGTCATGGACGCCCTGCGCATGCCGAAGGACACGCCGGACCAGAAGACCGCGCGCAGCCAGGCGCTCCAGTCCGGCTACAGGCACGCCACCGAGGTCCCGTTGCAGACCGCCCGGCAGTGCCGCGCGGCACTGGAACTGTGCCTGCTGGCCGCGCGCTGCGGCAACGACGTCATGATTACCGATGCCGGGGTCGGCGCCCTGGTCGCCCTCGCGGGGGTGAAGGGTGCGGCCTACAACGCGCGCATCAACCTGAAATCGATCAAGGACGCCGAATTCGTCGCGCGCGCCGGCGCCGAGATCGCGCTCCTACTGGAGGAGAGCCGGAGCATTGCCGACCTCGTCGAACGCGAGGTCGAGCGCGTAGTGGGCTGATCGTCAGGACGCCCGCCGCCCAGCTCGTCCACTCACCAACAGCACTGCGGCTGACGCCAGCCTCCGAATCACAGGTCAATTGCCAGGGACATTCCAATGGAACGCACGAGAGTCATCATCATGGGAGCGGCGGGCAGGGACTTCCACAATTTCAACACGCGGTACCGCGACAACGAACGGTACGAGGTCGTGGCGTTCACGGCCACACAGATTCCGAACATTGATGGCCGGCAATACCCCGCCGAGCTCGCGGGTCGGCTCTATCCGGCGGGAATTCCGATCCATCCCGAATCGGACATCGAGCGACTCATCTCGCAGCTGCAGGTCGATGCAGTGGTCTTCTCGTATTCGGACGTCTCGTTCAGCTATGTGATGGACATGTCTGCAAGAGTGAATGCGGCCGGCGCGGACTTCACGTTGCTGGGAACCCGGGGCACCATGTTGCAGAGCAGCGTCCCAGTCATCGCCGTCGTGGCGGTGCGTACCGGGTCCGGCAAGAGCCAGACGTCCCGCAAGCTGTCCGGCCTGCTCCGCTCCATGGGGAAGCGCGTGGTGGTCGTGCGTCATCCCATGCCGTACGGCGATCTGGTCAAGCAACGCGTGCAGCGCTATGCATCGCTGGAAGACCTGCGCAGGTTCGAATGCACGATCGAGGAGATGGAGGAGTACGAGCCGCACATCGTCAACGGCACCATCGTGTACGCGGGCGTCGACTACGAGGCCATCCTGCGGCAGGCGGAGAAGGAGGCCGACGTGATCGTCTGGGATGGAGGGAACAATGACATGTCGTTCTTCCGGCCCGACCTCACCATCACGGTCGCGGATCCGCACCGGCCGGGGCACGAGATCTCCTATTACCCGGGTGCGACCAACCTGCGCCTGGCGGATGTCGTCGTGATCAACAAGGTTGAGTCGGCGACTCGTGACAACATCGATGCCGTCAGGCACAACATCCGCGAGATGAATCACGACGCGGTGATCATCGAAGCCGCGTCGCCGATCTCGGTGGACGACGAGACCGTCATTCGAGGCAAGCGCGTGCTGGTGGTGGAGGATGGGCCCACGCTGACGCACGGGGGCATGGCCTACGGCGCGGGCGTGATTGCCGCGCGCAAGTTCGGCGCCTCGGCCGTCATCGATCCGCGCCCCTGGCTGGTGAACTCAATCGCGGAGACGTACCGCAAGTATCCCCACATCGGCGCCCTGCTGCCCGCGATGGGCTATGGCGACGAGCAGGTGCATGACCTTGAAACGACGATCAATCGTGTCGACTGCGACGCCGTGATCATCGGCACCCCCATCGACCTCCGGCGGATCATCAAGATCAACAAGCCATCGGTCCGCGCCAGGTATGATCTCGCGGAGATTTCGTCGCCGGGGTTGTCCGACGTCCTGTCGGACTTCTTCCGCACCCGTGCTCCGAAATTACTCGGTCACGCCGACGCGGGCACCAGCAGATAATCGTGATGGCCTTGAAGATCCGCGGTGAGCGCATGTGGCCATGGCAGGTGCCTGAGCGATCGCTTACTCCCCTCTCATTGCGCCTTGGACGACTTAACCTGACAACACCGGCGTCAGCCACTTCACTTCAACAGGTGATAGTCACTCAAACGAAACCATTTGCGTGAAAAGATGAACCCGGTCGCCGGTTCCGGCGACAGACTGGTGACCTCTTCGGTCATGTTCTTTCTGTAGAAGGCGGTGCAAGTGGCATTTTGCCAGACCGTCTTTTGCATCTTCTCTCTCATTTCAGCCACGTACCCATCCTGAAGATTGCGTCTGGCATCGATGGCCTTGATGCTTCTATCTCGTTTGACGGCGCAAATGGCCTGGACGATATAGTCGGTCGCCACCTCCATATAAGATATTTGCGAGCTGTGGCCGGTGCCTGTGTTCGGGCCGTTTACCTTGAAATAGTTGGGGTAACCTGAAACGGTGATGCCCTTATAAGAAACGGCCTCTGTTTCCCATTCGCTGTTGAGGTTCCGGCCACCCAGGCCATACACCTGGAACGTCAGCGCCTTCTTCATATTCGAATAGGCAAAATATCCTGTGGCATAGACGATAACGTCGAGGGGTATCTCCTTGCCATCCTTTGTCTTGATGCCGTGGGGCATGATGCATTCAATTCCGCTGATATCGACATCGACATTTTCACGGGACAGCGCTGGAAGGTAGGCATTGGTCGGTATGACTCGCCGGCAGCCCAATTCGTAATCGGGCGTCATGTGCCGACGCAGCTTGTCGTCCCTGATGTATTTTTCGAGATGCTTTTCCAGCTTTCTCCGGTAATGGCCTTTCATGAACTGACTGAGCATTGAGGTCCCGGGATAGCGGCGAAACGCAACGAACCTCATGTCATAGAAAGTGAAAACCAGCAAACGGATGAGGTGCCGGATGCCGGGCAGAGTTCGAACGCAACGCCCTACTGCACTGTAATGCCGGTCTGAACGTGGAAGGATCCACTGCGCCTTGCCCATCAACAGGGTCAATCTGGAAACCTTGTCGGCAATGGCGGGAACGATCTGAGCCGCTGAACATCCCGAACCGATGACTGCGACACGTCTTCCTTCATAAGAGACGGAGTGATCCCACTGTCCGGCGTGGAATATCGGTCCTTTGAAAGTTTCCGCACCTTTGATCCTGGGCGTGTGCGGGTTCGCCAGCACACCACTGGCGTCGATAACAAAGCGGGCAGAATAACTCTCGCCCGATTCGGTCTCTACGCGCCACAAACAGGCGCTCTCGTCATAAGTGAGTCTTGTGACCGTCTGGTTGGTCTTTGCCTGTCTTCTCAGGCCGAACTTATCGATGACATGGTTCGTGTATTCGAGCAATTCACTTTGCGGCGAAAAGGTTTTCTTGAACGGGTAGGCGACAAAGGAGATGGAATAGAGGCTGGTTGGAATATCCACCTCCGCTCCGGGGTAGGAGTTGACCTGCCAGGTTCCACCTAACTCAGGGCTTCTCTCCAACAAGACAAAGTCATTACAACGATTCTTCTGTAAACGGATGGCCGCCAGCAGCCCCGAAAACCCCGTACCGATAATCACGGTCTCGAAATATCGAGTGTCCTCTGTTGTATTACCGCGCCGCGCTGTCTCTTCTGATGGCACTGTCTTTGATTCTCTAATCTTCAAATTCTTCCAGGCTTTGAATGGGCGGATACGTCGAGTTATGGGGCAGTACACGTCGGAGTGAGTGGCGTCGGCCCACACCCGCGAGTTAACTTGTCAATACCCACGTGGTGAATACGCAGACATCCGTCGCCGTTCGGCGAGCGATTTGCTGTTAGACGTCGGCGGCGGGAAGAACCAATCGCACGCTGCTTGACTGGTGCTGTCAGCTTGACTCTGAGCATTCGCTCTTTCGGGGCAATCGCCCGCCCGCGTGAGAAATGCGCATGCAGCCAGTCTCCTTCATGCGCCAAAGGGTTCCGCCGGACGTCATCCAGCTGCCCGTCCGGCTGTACTTCCGGTTCACCCTCAGTCTCGGCGATGTCGAGGAGATGCTGGCGCAGCGTGGAGAACTCGGACTTGGTCATTCGACGACGGCTCAGCGGCTCTCGAGCGAGATCGACGCGATTCGCTTCAACGTAAGCGACGCCCCCGGTGCCGCCTGGGCGCCATCAGGCTCTCGGCTTTGTGCAGCCACGCTAAGTAGAACTGGAACTGCCATGCCGCCGCGGCGCAGCGTAAAAGGAAGGTGAGCCCCGTGGTTTGACCGGTTGGCGGTCGGCGGCACGGGGACCGAGCGGGCACGGACCGCAGGATCCCCTTCCTGTTGGCGGTCCCCCGCTCAGCCCCACGCGCAATGTCGCGTGGGGTGCCTTGGTCGGCCGATGCTTTGCGACGCTATCGCCATCGGCGCCGGGGCCTGGAACGTCGGAGCCAGCCGGGCCGAGCGCGCTCAGTCGACGCTCGGTCTCGTCATTTTTGGCTCGAGGAGGGCATCGATTGGGGCCATCTCAAACCGACGAGATCACCCGCTTCGTTCGCGGCACGCTCGGCTGCAACTGCCCCGACGACGTATTTCAGTCGATCGTGATTGGACGGGAGCGCACTCCGGACAACAGCGCTGCATTCACGCGACTCCTCGTCGGCAATCGCCTGCTGATCTACATCCACTAGACACAGCCAGCCAAGGCAACGACAGCCGCAGTGTCGAAGCTGGCCACCCAAGGCCGCACCGAGCGTGATGCGAAGCATTACAACCGCTATCGCCTCGTGATCGTCGCCGCTCACCCGACCCAGCTCCTGGATGACGCAAGAACGAGTTTCGCCAGCGTCGTGGGAGACGACCAGCGGGCGCACCTGCACGTCCTCGCCACCGATCAACTGCCGCACGCGCTTCGCGTCGATCTCGACGCAAACAGACCCGACCTCGAAACGGCAGGCCTTGCGCCAGCGGAACTCCCGCACTGGCTGAGGGGCGACCCGATCGCCTTGCACCTGCGCAGTCTCGGACGACCGGTGACCAAGGCGACCTGGCTCGAATGCGCCTACGGCTCGAGCAATGAAACAGTCCTGGAGCACGACAAGGAAACGCGAGCCTGGATCAGCAGCCACTTTCCTTTGGACCCGGACGAAGCGGTGAGCTGACTTCAACCACCCTCTGCCGACCCCAGAGCCGGACGCAGCTTCAGTCGCTGCGTGAGGGTTCGCTGAATGCATTGAAGTCTCGCTGACGCCTACTCCTGGAGTAAGGCACCCCCGACCGGCTTGCGCCCGGTCCTCTCGATCCACATTTCCCCATCGAACTTGGCAAGCGAACCACCGATAAAGACCACTCGTTCATTGGCCGCCTTGATGTCACGCGACTCCGCGTGAATGTCCTTGGCCTCGCACATGACCAGGTGGCAACGTGACCCTTCGCGGATCCGCTGGATGTGTTCCATGCACTCCGTATAGCCTGGATTGCCGGAATCCGGCTGGGTGAATTCGTGATCACTGAGCTTTGCGAACCGACGACCATCCACTTTGCGTTGCTGACCCTGCCCTGACACGCAGGCGACCTGTCGGGTGCACGGCGCTCTGCCGTGCTTATCAACCCCTGGCCCGCCACATAGATCACGCAAGGGTGCCCACTGTCCGGGGTCACGAAAAAGGGCGGCCCCGTGACCGCCCTGACGATCGAAACTGCAAAGGATGCTCTAGCTGGCGTGAATCTTGTACCAGGTGGCATTCGCGACTTCGAAGCGCTTGACGTCGGGAGTACCTTCGAAGGTGTCGCTGAGCGTCTTCACCATTTCCGGATAGG
>JBAVIQ010000226.1:0-10155 GCA_049687035.1 Steroidobacteraceae bacterium | reverse complement strand
GGCGCGAGCGTTTCGAAAAGCACGCGGTCGTCGCCGCATTTGAAGGCATGGACGCCGCCGGCAAAGGCGGCGCGATCCGTCGTGTCACGGCCGCGCTCGACGCACGTCAGTTCCGCGTCGTGCCGATCTCGGCGCCGACACCCGAAGAACTCGCGCGGCCTTACCTCTGGCGCTTCTGGTTCCAGCTGCCGCCGCGGGGCAACTACACCCTCTTCGATCGCAGCTGGTACGGGCGCGTGCTGGTCGAGCGGGTGCGCGGCTTCGCGAAGGCGCCCGACTGGCAGCGCGCGTATGACGAGATCAACGAGTTCGAGCGCCAGCTCACCGAGCACCGCGTCATCGTCGCCAAGTTCTGGCTGGCGGTCAGCCGCGAGGAACAGCTCGAGCGTTTTGCCGAGCGCGACCGCAATCCGCTCAAGCGCTTCAAGGTCGACCCCGAGGACTGGACCAATCGCAGGCACTGGGCCGCGTACCAGCGCGCTGCGCAGGACATGCTGGCGCGCACCGATACGCCGCATGCGCCCTGGACGATCGTGCCTGCCGACGATAAGCGCAGCGCGCGCCTCGCGGTGCTGCGCGCGCTCGGTGACCGCATCGAAGCCGCGCTCGGCTGACGCCGCACCGAATTCCCGACGGAGACTGACTTGCCGCACATTGCCCTGGTGAGCACGTTCGACGCGCTCGCACTCGACGAGGACCTGCCGCCGCTGCAGGAGGCGCTGGTGCGCGAGGGTGCGCAAGTGTCGATACCCTGCTGGGACGATGCGACCGTGGACTGGTCGTCATTCGACCTCGCCGTGCTGCGTTCGACGTGGAACTACGTGGAGCGCATCGACGAGTTCCGCGCCTGGGCGCGACGCTGCGCCGCGCAGACGCGGTTATTCAATCCGCCGGCGCTGCTCGAATGGAATACCGACAAGCACTACCTGCAGCACCTGCATCGCGCCGGCGTGGCGGTCGTGCCGACCCGCTACGTCGAGCCGGGCGAGGACCCACAGGCAGCCCTGCAGCAGTTCCTGGCCGGCGGTCCGGCCTCGCTCTCGGTCGGTCGCCACTGCGACTTCGACCAGTTCGTTGTGAAGCCGTCCATCGGTGCCGGCTCGCGCGATGCTGCGCGCTATCGGCGATCGGACGCAGACTCGGCATTGGCGCACCTGTCGCGACTGGTCGCAACGGAAGACCGCAGCGCCATGCTGCAGCCGTACCTGGCCAGCGTGGAGACGTCAGGCGAGACCGCGCTCATTTACTACGACGGAGTGCCGAGTCATGCGTTTCGCAAGGGACCGCTGCTGCGGCTCGATGCGGGACTGGTCGAAGGGCTGTTCGCGCCAGAAGAAATCAGCGCTCGCGCAGCGGCGGATGACGAGCGGCTGCTGGCAGCCGCGGCTCACGCCGCAATCCCGTTCGAGCCGCCACTCTATGCACGGCTCGACATGATCCGCGACGGGTGGGGCGCGCCGGTCATCCTCGAACTCGAGATGACCGAGCCTTCGATGTTCTTTGCGTATGCGCCGGGCAGTGCCGACCGATTCGCCGCGCTGTTGATCGCCCGCAGCGCAGGCTAGAACCAGCCCGAGACGAACAGGCGAAACACGTCGGCATCGAAGCCGTAGAGTTCCTCGGTGCCCGGTGCGCCACCCGCCGTGACGTCGCGGAAGTCGTCGTACTGGTAGTTGATGCGATCGTAGAACAGGTTCACGGTCGACCGGCGAATGCGGTCCCAGCCGATCGAGGGCAGTTCGTAGGTCGCGCCCAGGCTGAACATGTGGCTCGTGAACGTGCTGAGTTCCTTGTCGCGGGCCAGGAAATTCTGCGCATCGACACGGGGGAACAAGTCTGAATAGAAGTCCGCCGCCGACTGGTCATACCAGCGGTAGCCGGCCTCGAAGATCCAGCGCTTGCCCCAGGGGTGCGTGTAGCCGAGCGACACGGAGTTGGCGTCGATGCCCCACGTGTCGGTGTAGTAACGGTACTCGCCATGCACGGAGGCGCGGTATCGCAGGTAATACCGCGCGTTGACGGCGATCGCATTGCTGGTGCGGGTCTGCGGGTACAGCTCCGGCTGGTACGAGTAGCCACGCGCGCTCGTGTCGTCGAGGTAACGCACCGAGCGGTAGGGGTTGTTGAGGTAGCCCTCGTCCGTGATCACTTCGTAATTGAGTCCGACCATGAGCTGCGGCGTGACGATCTGCTGCAGGCCGAAGCGATAGTTGCGGCGATCGACGGATTCCTGGAAAGCGTTGTCGTCGCGCTTGCGTACCTCGTCCCAGCCCTGGCTGAATCCGAACGACACGGTCGTCAGGTCGCCGAAGATGTCCTGGCTGACGTCGAAGCTCGCCGTGTTGGCCGTGTAGTCGCTCTCGTCGCTCAGTGTGTAACTCACGCTGTACTGGGTCTTGCCCTGCAATACGTCGAACGCGAGGCTGCCCTGTGTGCGCTCTTCCTTGTACGGGCTGGCGGTCGTCATCACGTCGATCGACGCGCTCGACACCATGTCCATGTAGTAGTTGGCCGAAACCGAGTACTTTTCGGCGAATTTCTTGCGCAGCAGCACCGAAGGGCCGTCGATGGTGACGCCACCGCCGTCGTAACGGTGGTAGAGCACGTCGGCCCGGTCGTCCGGCAGCACGGCGGCGTGCACGGCGCCGCTCGCCACCAGCGCGAGGCTGGCGAGTGCGAGGAGTCGGGTCATGCTGCGCGAAACCATCCTGTGTCGCCTCAGTTGCAGCCGCAGCCGCCGCCGTGGCTGCCAGTGGCGCCGCGCGCACCCTCGCGCGCCTCGAAG
The DNA here is from genome assembly GCA_049687035.1 of Steroidobacteraceae bacterium. Classification (GTDB taxonomy): domain Bacteria; phylum Pseudomonadota; class Gammaproteobacteria; order Steroidobacterales; family Steroidobacteraceae; genus RPQJ01. The sequence goes on along the minus strand of JBAVIQ010000226.1, from coordinate 7,370 downwards.
ACGTGGTTCAGGTAGGAGGCCGCCGCCGGATCACGCTCGGCCGACATCACGATGTCCGCAAAGTACTGGCGCTCGTACGGCTTGACCCACGGTTCGACGCTGGCGCAGCCGGTGGCGCCTGCGGCGGAGCACAACAACAAAGCGAGGCAGATCGACTTGCGCATGGTCATTCCTTCACCAGGCTGCGGATCATGTCGGCGTACTTGGCTTCGTCGCCGGGCTTGTAGCCGCGATGGATATAGCGCACCTGGCCCTTGCGGTCGACGAAGACCGTGCTCGGCATGCCTTCGACGCCGAAGCTGCCGGCCACTACGCTGTCCGTATCGAAGAGGATGGGGAAGGTCACTGGCATGCCTTTGAGCCAGGTGACCGCTGCGGCGCTGTCGGGCTCGACGTTGACGCCCAGCAGCGTGAACCCGAGCGGTTCGTACTTCGTGTTCAGCTGGGCGAGCAGCGGCATTTCCTGCCGGCATGGACCGCACCAGGTTGCCCAGAAATTGATCATCACCACCTGGCCCTTGAGGTCGGCGAGCCGAACCTTGCCGCCATCGCGAGCGGCCAGCGAGAAGTCCGGCGCTGGCGCTCCCGGGCTCGCCGCAGCCATGGCGAGGGCCGGCATCCCGAGTGCGAGACAGGAAACGAAGAGCAGTCGACGCGTGATTCCCATGGTCCGATCCTCAAAAGAACGCGGTGATGCCGAGGCTGACCTGCAGGTTCTGGGTCTGCTTGTCCTTGCCGAGCAGGTCGCTCTGGAACATGTGATCGCGCACGTCGAGATGCACGGCGATCCAGTCGTTGGCGAGCACGCGCAGGCCCGCGCCGAGCGCGACCGTGAAGTGGTCGTCGCCCGCGAACGTCGTGCTGCCGGCACCGAGCGTGAAGTACACGGCGCTCGGCATGGCGCGCTTGCCGCCGAAGAACACTTCGCCCGGCAGTGCGTTCCAGCCGAGGGCAAGGTCGTAGTAGGTGAACTGGCGCTCGCTGTCGGTCAGCAGCTCCACGGATCCGCTCAGTTCCTCGTAGCTCGTCTTGCCGGCCTTGGACGAACCCACGGTCGCTTCCGCGAACAGGTCCTCCGTGAAGTGGTACGCGATCCGCGCGCCGTACAGCAAGCTGGAGCCGAAATCCTCGATGCTGACGGTGCCGACGAAGGCTCCGGCTTCGAAGTTCTCGGTGTCGATCGCGGCCGGCTCGACGTCACGCCGCTTGACGGCGGGCTCGACGACCTGCGGCTGCTGGGTCGGCAATGCCGCAGGCTCGCCTGCCGCTTGCGCGGCAGCGGTGCCCGGCAGCGACGCGACCGTCGCGAGCGCCGTCAGAAGAAGTACGTGAAGCCCACGGTCCATTCGTCTATCTCCTCGTTCTCGTCGCGGCTTGTGAACACGACGTAGCCGCGGTACTCGGCCTGCAGCAGGAAGCGGTTGGTCAGGAAGCCCCGCACGCCGAGCGCGGCGTAGGCGGTCGAGTCGGTGCGGTCTTCGGTCTGCACCAGGGTTGCCTTGGGTGTGATGCTGAGCACGCCGCCGCCGATGCCGACGAACGGCGAAACGCGCCACGCCGGCATGAAAACGTGGGCGATGCCGGCGGTGCCAAGCCAGCCGTCCGAGAAGCTGCCGAGCAGGTGATTCACGTCGGCCCGCACCAGCAGGTTCGAATTGAGCGCGTAGGCGCCGTTCACCGAGATGACGTTGGCGCCGCCGAAGTCACCGGTCGCAAGGCCGACTTCCCACCGGTGTTCGGTACGTGCCTCCGGAACCGGCCCGGCCAGGCGCACCTCGGCGCCGCCCGGGGTCAGCGTGCGCTCGAGCTGGGAGCGGTGCACCCAGCCTTCGCGGCCGTTGGCGGTCCGCACCTTGATCCAGTCCGTGCGCTGGCGCAGCAGCTGGATCGAGGCGTCCCGCTCCACGGAATAGGTGGCCGGAAAGCCGCGGCCGGGGCCGCTGCGCATGTCGGCGTAGGCGTCTTGCACGACCACCGTCGCCGGCTTCTTCTCGGCGCGCGCATCCGCCGCGTGGCTCGCGCCGAGGAGCGCGAGACAGCAGGCGAGCAGTGGTCGAAAGACGAGTCGGTTCAATTAAGCGGCGCCAGGAACGGGTCGTTGAAGTATTGGGCACCGATGTCGGTCCATTCCGAGACGAGCTTCAACTCCGCGGGATTCAATCGGCCCGCGTGAGTGCCGCCGGGGGCGAATAGTGAGAAGAACCTCACAGAACCGCCGGCGCTGCCCGCGCTCAGGGATGGCGCTACGGGCACGGTCGAGAACTGCGGCAGCCCGGTCACCGGATCGATGCCCGTCTGCACGAGTCGATCCTGCAGCGCGCCGTTGACGACCTCCTGTTCCGCGTCCGTGGCCAGCAATTCACGGTAGGCCTGGAACTGCGTGGGCACGTCTGCCGACGGTCCGTCGGTCAGTTCGAGTTGCGCTGCCGGAACGCGGGTCGTGCCGTCGGCGGCGCGCGCGGAATGGCATGCGACGCAGGTGTCGTCGCGCAACACGGTGCCGTTGGCGGCGAGCGTCACGCGCGGCTTGCTCCACAACGGATGAATGTGGCGCTCGTAATGGATCGTGATGCGGCAACCTGAGCGCCAGCTGGTGACACAATCCGCAGACGTGGGTGCCGGGGTCCCGAGATCGAGGTAGTCGTACGCGAACGCAGCATCCGGCGCACGACCGGCGGCGACGGGATCGGTCCAGACGTCTTCGTAGCGGATGGCCGTGGCGGGCAGCAGGGCGGCGCAATCCGTCTGGCAACTGATGCGCGCGCGAACCTGCGCCATCGTTTCGCCGAAATCGGCGAAGTAGGCCGGATTGGTGTTGGGGAAGGGCACGCCGGTGCCCGGCGCGCCCGCATTCGCAGGCGCGAACAGGTTGTCGCGGCCGTGCGAGTCGGCCCCGACAGGCGAATGACACCCGTTGCACTTCAGTTCCTGACCCGCGCGTACCTGCAGCCAGTTTTCATGTCGCGCGCCGATGCGGCGACCGTTGGCGTCGAGCACGGTCAGGGCGAAGGCGACATCCGCGGGCACCTTGACGCGCACCGAGCCGTCCGGCTCGACCGGGGCGTAGCCCAGGATCTCGCGCATGCCGAAGGCGCTGGTGACGCCGAAGGCGCTGCGGTCGAAATCCCGGACGTCGTCGTTCGGCATGCTGACCGGCTTTTCGATGCGCACGAAACGCGCAGGCCGCGCCGACGCCAGCGTCACGGCTGGATCGCGCAGCACCGCTATGCCACCCTCCGCAATGGCCGTACCCGCGATGTCATAGACGCTGCGAATGTCGATGATGCCGACGCCTTCGGTCTCGAGTTCGGCGTCGTAATCCACGCCCGCGACGCGATCGAGCAGCACCGGCGGCAGGGCGCGCGGCTGCAGTGCGACCACGTCGGAATAGACGGTGCCTTCGACGGGCGTCGAGACCGGCAGCTGCGTCTGCTGCGTCGGGTCGTAGATCCACACGCCATAGAGCGGGGCGGCCGTCACCGCCGCACCTGTTGCCAGCCGGTCGGGCGAGCACGGCACGATCTTCGCGGTGGCTGCCGTGCCCTGCTCCAGCAGGCGGCACTGGCTCCACGTCAAGAGCAGCCGGCCGGTACCGTCCAGCAATGGAAACGCCGAGTTGTACCGCCCGCCTGGCGAGGGACCGTCGACGGTCCGCACATCGTTGCTCGTGGCGGCGACCTGCGCCGGCCCGGCTAGCGCGCCACGGTTCGGCAGCGTTGGCTGCGCGAGTTCGACGTAATTGGCCGTGTCCACTTCGAGCAGCTGCCCGCCGAGGTCCGGCGCCTGGAAGGGCTGGGCCAGGACTATCAGCTTGCCGCTGGCCGTCGGCCGCGGATCGAGGAAATGGATTTCCTCGCCGTCGGTGCCGGTGTCGTGGCTGCGCGCACCGTACAGCAGCTTCAGGTCGCTGCCGTCGGGGCGCATCGTATACAGGCTGATCTCGTCGTGCCCGGGAGCGCGGTCCCAGCGGCTGAAGACGACGCGTCCATCGGGCAACACGGCCGGATCCAGGTCATGGCTCTGGTTGAACGAAATCTGGTGCAGACCCGAGCCATCCGCGTTCATGACGTGGAGCACGAACGCGGGCTCGTCGTCGCTCTCGTCCTGCGCTTCGAACTGTGGCTTGCCTTCGTCGAGCAGGATTGCCTTGGACTGCCGTTGCCGGGTTGACGAAAAGACGATGCGGCCGTCGGGCAGGTAGTGCGGCGCAACGTCCTGGCCATCCTCCGCCGTCGTGTCCGATGCGATAACGCGGCGCAGCTGCTGCAGGTCGAGGTCGTATTCCCAGATGTTCCAGGTCGGCTGGTCTTCGGGCGCCGCGCCGACGATGTTCGGCTCACGCAGCGCAAACACGAGTTTGCGTCCGTCGAACGACGGCTCGACGTCACGGACGTCGCCCATGCCCTTGGTGATCGCTGCCGTGAGGTTGCGCTCGGCCGCGGAAGGGGCGGCGCGGTCGCGCAGGTACAGGTCCGAGCCCGGCTGGAACGGCAGCAGCTCGCGCGCGTCGGGTGACATCGCGGTGTCGACGGGGACAGGCCGCTTCACGTAGGCGATCGGAAAATCGAGGACGACCGGATCAGGCGACTGCCCGCTGCTCGGGCTTGCGCCGCCGCCGCCGTCGCTGCTCGTACACGCGGCCAACGCCGCGCCAACCAGCAACAGAGACGTGAATTTCCAGTAGTGCAGGCGTCGTCCGCCGGCCTCGGTTGAATGTGCTGCCATAGTCTTCCCTCACGGCGAAACCCGGCGTCTTGCCGCCGCGAGGCTGTTTTCTCGCACAAATCGTCAGCCAGGGTGACGTTGGGGCACCAGTTGTGTGAGCCCTATCGCATAAACGCGAACAGCGTTTTGAGCCGAGAGGCTACAGGGCACAGATTCCGTCGCCACGGCAGTCAACCATTGCCGATACGGAGGGGCGGATGCCGCACAACTGGAAGCCGAGCACTCGATTCGCACGCGCCTGGCGCAGCGTATTCGTCTGCCTTTGCCTTGCGGGAACCGCGCTGCTGCCTGCCGCCGCGCAGGCCGACGCCCGCTCGCAGGCCAAGCGCATGCACGATCGACTGGCGGGCGTGCCGCCGACCGAAGCGGTGCTCGCGTCGATGGCGAGCGACATCGCGGCCGGACGCACCACGGAGGCTGCCAATACGGCCATGCAGCACCGCGCGTTCTACGACGTGACACTCAAGAACTTCGCGATGCCGTGGACCAATCGCGACCAGACGGTGTTCGCACCGCTCAACGACTACGTGGCGACGGTAATCGGCATGGTCCGCGACGACGTCGCGTTCGACCGCGTGCTCTATGACGACATCCTGTACGTCGGCCGCAGCGGCCTCGGCGTGCCGGGCTACTCGCCGTCAGGCAACGACCATTACGAGGCGCTGGAAACGCAGGGCCTGAGCCTCAAGGACAACCTGGTCGCGACGACCCAGTCGGCGGCCAACGGCATCCCCGCCGAAGCGACCGCGGGCGTGCTGACCTCGCGTGCCGCCGCCCAGGCCTTCTTCGTCGCCGGCACCAACCGCGCGATGTTCCGCTTCACGCTGATGAACCACCTGTGCACCGACCTCGAGCAGGTGCAGGACCCGACCCGGCCGCCGGACCGCATCCGCCAGGACGTGAGTCGCAGCCCCGGCGGCGACAGCCGCCTGTTCCTCAACAACTGCATCGCCTGCCACTCGGGCATGGACCCGATGGCGCAGGCGTTCGCGTACTACGACTACGACGAGACCGCCGGACGCATGCTCTACACGGCAGGCGTCGTGCGGCCGAAGTACTTCAACAACAAGGACACGTTCCCGGCGGGCTTCTCCACGCCCGACGACAACTGGGACAACTACTGGCGCAAGGGCCGCAACTCGCTGCTCGGCTGGGACGGCTCGCTGCCGGGCAAGGGTACCGGCGCCAAGTCGCTCGGCCGCGAGCTTGCGCACAGCGATGCATTCGCCTCCTGCCAGGTGCAGAAGGTGTTCAAGAACGTATGTTTCCGCGCTCCGAGCGACGCGCAGGACCGTGCCCAGGTGCAGGCGATGACCGCCAGCTTCAGGTCCAACGGCTACAAGCTGAAGCGAGTCTTCGCCGAGGCTGCCACCTACTGCATGGGCGACTGAGGGACAGCACATGAAACTCACGAACCCGCGACTGACCTCGATCCGCGCGCTCGCCGTCGCAGTGTGCGCGCTTGCCCTGGGTGCCTGCGGCGGCGGCGCCAAGACCACCGAGAACCCGATCACCTCCGGCGGTTCCGCGCCGACGTATTCCGGGCCGGCACCGGCCACGGCCGACGTGCAGGCGTTCAAGATCAACGTCTGGGACAACCTCAAAGCCGGCAACCGTTGCGGCCAGTGCCACGTCTCGGGCGGGCAGGCGCCGCAGTTCGTGCGCCAGGACGATGTGAATCTCGCCTATTCGGCCGCGAACCCGATCGTCAACCTGGCCTCCCCGCGTGACTCGCGGATGGTGCAGAAGGTGGCAGGCGGCCACAACTGCTGGCTCGCGAGCAACGATGCTTGCGCGGACATCCTCACCACCTGGATTTCGGCGTGGGCCGGCGCGACCGCCGGCGGCGGCGTGCAGGGCGTAGCGCTCAAGGCGCCCGTGATCAAGGACCCGGGAGCCAGCAAGAGCTTCCCGTCGTCGCCGGCGTTGTTCGCCGCCACCGTTCATCCGGTGCTCGAGGAGTACTGCGCGCGCTGCCACACCTCGACCGCCGCGGCGTCGCAGTCCCCGTTCTTCGCGTCCCACGACGTCGATGAGGCGTATGCGGGCGCGAAGGTCAAGATGAATCTCGACCAACCCGCAATGTCGCGGCTCGTGCTGCGGCTGCGCACGGATTTCCACAACTGCTGGAGCGACTGCGCGGCCAATGCGAACGAGATGGAGGCCGCGATCAAGGCCTTCGCCGACCAGGTTCCGCTCACGCAAGTGGAGTCTTCGCTGGTCTTTTCGAAGGCGCTGCGCCTGCCGGACGGCATCGTCGCGAGCGGCGGCAATCGTTACACGGCGAATATTATCGGCCTCTGGGAGTTCAAGACGGGCCGCGGCTCGGTCGCGTACGACACGAGCGGCGTGGAACCGGCGCTGAACCTCAACATCTCCGGCGACTTCAGCTGGGTCGGCGGCTGGGGCATCAACGTGCGCGGCGGCAAGGCGCAAGGGTCGACCACCGCCAGCCGCAAGCTCGCGGACCTGATCAAGGCCACCGGCGAATACACCATCGAGGCATGGGTAGCGCCTGGCAACGTGGCGCAGGAGGATTCCCGCATCGTGTCGTACTCGGGCGGCACGACCACCCGCAACTTCATGCTCGGCCAGACCCTGTACAGCTACGACTTCTACAACCGCGCGACCGGCACCAACACGGC
>JBAVIQ010000225.1:0-5427 GCA_049687035.1 Steroidobacteraceae bacterium | reverse complement strand
TGGATAAATCGAAAGCCTTGTCTGCTGCGCTGAGCCAAATCGAGCGTCAGTTCGGCAAGGGCTCGGTGATGAAGCTTGGCAAAAACGATAAGGCCATGGATATCGAGGCGATTTCCTCGGGCTCGCTCGGGCTCGACATCGCGCTCGGCGTCGGCGGCCTGCCGAAAGGCCGCGTCATCGAAATCTACGGGCCGGAATCCTCCGGCAAGACCACGCTTGCGCTCACGGTCGTCGCCCAGGTGCAGCGTAACGGTGGCACGGCCGCCTTCGTCGATGCCGAACACGCACTCGACCCGGCCTACGCCGAGAAGCTCGGCGTGGACGTCAACGAACTGCTCGTCTCGCAGCCGGACAACGGCGAACAGGCCCTCGAAATCACCGACATGCTGGTCCGCTCGAACGCGGTCGACATCGTCGTCGTCGACTCCGTTGCCGCGCTCACGCCCAAGGCCGAAATCGAAGGCGAGATGGGCGACATGCAGATGGGCGCGCAGGCACGCCTGATGTCGCAGGCGTTGCGCAAGCTCACCGGCAACATCAAGCGCTCGAACACGATCGTCATCTTCATCAACCAGATCCGCATGAAGATCGGCGTGATGTTCGGCAACCCCGAGACCACCACCGGCGGCAACGCCCTCAAGTTCTACGCGTCCGTCCGTCTCGACATCCGCCGCATCGGCGCGATCAAGCAGGGCGAGGAAGTCGTCGGCAACCAGACACGCGTCAAGGTCGTCAAGAACAAGGTCGCGCCGCCGTTCCGCGAGGCCGAATTCGAGATCATGTACGGCGTCGGCATCTCGCGCGAAGGCGAGATCATCGAGCTCGGCGTGGCGCAGAACATCATCGAGAAGTCCGGCTCGTGGTACGCCTACAAGGGCGAGCGCATCGGCCAGGGCAAGGAAAACGTCCGCACGTACCTCACCCAGCACCCGGACACTGCGCGCGAAATCGAAACCGCCGTCCGGGCCAAGCTGCTGGTTCCGAAGAAGGGCGAGGCGGCCGCGAGTGAGGCGTCGGAAGCCTGAGCCGGGGGCGGCGGCGGAGGCGGATCAACGCACCGTCCAGACCGCGGCCTACGCCCTGCTCGCGGGGCGTGACTTCAGCCGCCACGAATTGACCGAGCGCCTGCTCCGCAAGGGGTATGGCGCTGCGGTAGTCGAGGCGGCGGTGGCCGCTATCGTGCACGAAGGGTTCCTGCGCGAAGAGCGGTTTGCCGAGCAGTTCGTCACCCAGCGCGCGGGACGCGGCCAGGGGCCGCTGCGCGTCCGCATGGGCCTGCGTGATCGCGGCGTAGAGTCCGAAACGATCGAGCAGGCGCTCGAAACCACGGCAACGGACTGGATCCAGGCGGCCCGGGAAGCCCGCCGTCGCAAGTTCGGGTTGTCGCCTCCAGCCGACTACCGTGAACGTGCAAAACAGGCACGCTTCCTCCAATATCGCGGGTTTTCTTCGGACCAGATCCGGGCCGCCCTCGGCCCCGGCCCAGCCGACGACGACAGCGACCCAGATTTATGACAAGCACGCCCCAGGCCCCGGCCAAGTTCATGACCAGTGCGCAGCTGCGCACGGCGTTCCTCGACTTTTTCAAGGACCGCGGCCACGCCGTCGTGCCGTCGAGCTCGCTCGTCCCGGGCAACGACCCGACGTTGCTCTTCACCAACGCGGGCATGGTCCAGTTCAAGGACCTGTTTCTCGGTAAGGAAAAGCGCAGCTACGTGCGTGCGGCCACCTCGCAGCGCTGCGTGCGCGCCGGCGGCAAGCACAACGACCTCGAGAACGTCGGTTACACGACGCGCCACCACACGTTTTTCGAGATGCTGGGCAACTTCAGCTTCGGCGACTACTTCAAGCAGGACGCGATCCGCTTCGCCTGGGACTTCATCACCGGCACGCTCGCCATTCCGCCGTCGAAGCTCTGGGTCACCGTGTTCGAAGAAGACGACGGCGCCGCCGAGATCTGGCTGAAGGAAATCGGCGTCGATCCCTCGCGCCTGACGCGCATGGGCGCCAAGTCGAATTTCTGGGCGATGGGCGACACGGGCCCGTGCGGCCCGTGCACCGAGATTTTCTACGACCACGGTCCCGACGTGGCCGGCGGTCCGCCGGGTTCGCCCAATGAAGACGGCGATCGCTACGTCGAGATCTGGAACCTCGTGTTCATGCAGTTCGACCGCTCGGCCGACGGCACGATGACGCCGCTGCCGAAGCCGTCGGTGGACACGGGCATGGGTCTCGAGCGTGTCTCTGCCGTGATGCAGGGCGTGCACAGCAATTACGAGATCGACCTGTTTCGCAACCTGATCGCCGCCGCGGCCAAGGCCACGGGCACGGGCGATCTCGCGTCGAACTCGCTGCGCGTGATTGCGGACCACGTGCGCGCCACGTCGTTCCTGATCGCGGACGGCGTGCTGCCATCGAACGAGGGCCGCGGTTACGTGCTGCGCCGGATCATGCGCCGCGCGATCCGTCATGGCTTCATGCTCGGCCAGCGCCAGCCGTTCTTCCACACACTGGTGAGGACGCTCGAACAGGAAATGGGCGTCGCCTATCCCGAGCTCACGGCGCAGCGCACGCACATCGAGAAGGTCATCCTGCAGGAAGAGGAGCGTTTTGCCGAGACGCTGGCGCAGGGCATGGCCTTACTCGACACCGCCATCGGCACGCTGGGCGGCAAGCAGGAAATTCCGGGCGAGACGGTGTTCCGTCTCTACGACACGTACGGCTTCCCGGTCGACCTCACCAACGACATCGCGCGCGAGCGCGGGCTCTCGATCGACGAGCCGGGGTTCGAGGCCGCGATGAATGCGCAGCGCGCGATGTCGCGTGCTGCCAGCAAGTTCAACGTCGACCTCCGTGGCGACCTGAACGTCGACAGCCAGACTTCGTTCATCGGGTACGAAAGCGAGACCGGCCAGGGCCGAATCGTCGCGATGTTTCGTGGCAAGGACGCGGTCACCGCACTGCAGGCGGGCGAGGAGGGCCAGGTGGTCCTCGACGTGACGCCGTTCTACGCCGAGAGCGGCGGCCAGGTGGGTGACTCCGGCGAACTCTCGACGTCCAGTGCCCGCTTCGCGGTCACCGACACGCAGAAGCTCGGCAAGGCGCACGTGCACGTCGGCAAGCTCGCGGCCGGCATGCTGCAGGTCGGCGAGACGGTGGCTGCGACGGTGGATGGGATGCGCCGCGACGCTACTCGCGCGAATCACTCTGCCACGCACCTGCTGCACGCCGCGTTGCGCGAGGTCCTGGGGGCGCACGTCACCCAGAAGGGCTCGCTGGTCGCGCCCGACCGCCTGCGTTTCGATTTCTCGCATTATTCGGGCGTCACGCCCGAAGAGTTGCAGCGGGTCGAGGCGATCGTGAATGCGGAAGTGCGCAAGAACGCCGACGCTGAAACGAAGGTCATGGATTTCGACGCGGCGGTGGCCGCGGGAGCGATGGCGCTGTTCGGCGAGAAGTACGAAGACAGGGTGCGCGTGCTGCGCATCGGTGCATATTCGACTGAACTCTGCGGCGGCACCCACGTGCGCCGGGCCGGCGACATCGGTCTGTTCAAGATCGTGAGCGAAGGCGGCGTCGCCGCCGGCGTGCGACGCATCGAAGCGGTTACGGGCCAGGGCGCCTACCGGTATGTGGTCGAAACGGACCATAAACTGCGGGACGTGGCTGGGCTCGTTCGTGGCTCGCGCGACGACGTCGAAGACAAGGTCAAGCAGTTGCTTGACCGCGCACGCCGCATGGAAAAGGAGATCGCGCAGCTCAAGGAAAAGCTGGCGAGCGGCAGCGGTCGCGACATGGCGGCCGAAGCGCTCACGATCGGCAATGGCGTCAAGCTCGTCGCTGCAACCGTCGAAGGCGCGGACGCTGCCGCGCTGCGCACGGCCGTGGATCAGCTCAAGAACAGGCTCGGCAGCGCGATCATCGTGCTGGGCTCGCCGGCAGGCGACGACAAAGTGACGCTCATCGCCGGCGTCACCGACGACCTCACGTCGCGCGTGAAGGCGGGCGACATCGTCAATCACGTGGCGAAGCAGGTCGGTGGCAAAGGCGGCGGTCGCGCAGATCTCGCGCAGGCCGGCGGCACGCAGCCAGCCAACCTCGCCGGTGCACTCGGCAGCCTCGCTGCGTGGCTCGCCCCGCAGGTGTCGTGACAGTTTGACGCCCCGGCTCGAACGGAAAAATCCGCTGCGTTCGAGTAAGAAGAATCGAACCAATCAGGACGCATCGGTTGTCAGCCCGTACTGACTTTTGCTCGGGCGCGCGCTATTGTTCGCCCGCGGAAATGCTGTGCATATTCATGCGCATAGAATTCCCGGGTGTGGTTGGAGGGGTGGGGCGTTGTTGCCTGCGGATGCCGACGGTTGCTTGAGTGGCGGGCCACTCACCACCGGACGCACGCAGAAGGATTGAATGGAATCTAGTCCGGCGACGTACGAGGCCATGCAGGCCAGGAGAACTTCATGTTGATTCTCACGCGACGCGTGGGTGAAACCGTCATGATCGGCAACGACGTGACCGTCACCGTGCTCGGCGTCAAAGGCAACCAGGTCCGCGTAGGTGTCAACGCGCCGCGCGACGTGGCTGTCCACCGCGAAGAGATTTTCGAGCGTATCAAGCGCGAAGAGCAGGACGGGAGCGGCGCGACGTCGGCGCGCCCGGCAGCTGCACGCACGAGCGGCAACGGCCATGCCACCGATGGCATGGACAGCGAGCCGTATCCCTGACCGCGAGTCGCTGAAGTCCGGTAACCGGCTGATTTCCCGCCCCAAGCTTTACGGGGCGGCTCCGGACGTCTATCCTTCGCGGCTCTCCTAAAAACGGAGAGATGGCCGAGTGGTCGAAGGCGCGCCCCTGCTAAGGGCGTAAGGGTCAAAAGCCCTTCGAGGGTTCGAATCCCTCTCTCTCCGCCAGGACGTTCATAACGCGCCCGTAGCTCAGTTGGATAGAGCGTCTGGCTACGAACCAGAAGGTCGGGAGTTCGAATCTCTCCGGGCGCACCAGTGAAATGGAAAAGGGTCACCTGCAAGGGTGGCCCTTTTTCATTTCACACGTGTGTCTACGGAGAGCTTTGAGAACTCCCGACGTCGTCGGGAGGTCGACAACAACGCGCAGCGTGGTTGGACGTTCTCTCAGAGCGCGCGCCACCAGCGTTCGGAACGAGCGTTGCCGTCGCGCTAACGGGCCGCGAAGAAATCCTTGACGGCTGCCAGGCAGAATGGAGGTACCAGCCCGGCGTGATAGGCATCGGCGACCGCGCTCGCTCCGCCATCGGTGGCGCCTTGTGCCACGGCCGTAGCGGCCGCGACCTGTTTCGCCAGCGCAAACTGATTTTTCAGATCGGCATACGGGTCACCGCCCGACGCAGTGGAATCGAGATCCAGCACGATCACTGGAGCAGGTGACGGCGCGCGCGCCGCCCAGTAGCCC
>JBAVIQ010000224.1:0-17801 GCA_049687035.1 Steroidobacteraceae bacterium | reverse complement strand
GCCACTCTCGCCAATGCGCTCAATGCCTCGGTGCAACCGGCCAATCACGTTTCGGCCGGTGCTTCGACCATGGTCTTCGCCCTGATCGGCCTGCTCGCCGCGTACGCGTGGCGACGGCGGGCAGACTCGGGCGAACGCTGGGCCTATCGCTGGGCGCCATTGATCGCGGGGGTGTTCCTGCTGGGCTTCACGGGCGTGGGCGGCGAAAACACCGACGTCCTGGCACACCTCACTGGGTTCTGCATCGGCGCGGCCACAGGCTGGTGGCTCGGTCGTTTGCGCAAGATTCCCGGGCCACGCATCCAGTGGCTCGCCGGTCTCGCGTCGCTTGCCGCCATTGCGGGCGCCTGGGCGCTCGCACTTACCCTGGGAGCCTGAGCGCCAGCGCGTCGCGAAACTCAAGATATGCTGCAAGAATCACTGCAGGCGCTTCCAAGTGCGGGTAGTGCCCAAGGTCGTCGAAGAGCACGACGTCCGCATCCGGCACAAGTTCGCGATATCGCTCTGCCATGTGACGACCCGAGACCGGATCGAGCGCACCGCAGAGCAGGCGACGCGGTACCGTCGAGTTCACGAGCGCACCCACCCAGCGCGGCCGTTGCCGCCTGCGCTGTTCCATGTAATTGATCAGGCGGGCCAGCGACCGACGCCCGTCGTCCCGCACCAGCAGCGCCCAGAGATCCCGCAGGTCCTGATCAGACGGCGGCTTGCGGCCGCCGATGCCGCGCATGGTCTTCGCGAAGCCGTCATAGGTCATCGCACGCGCGAGGATCGGCCCCAGCCAGCGGTGTGCGAGCAGTTTCTGCACGGGGCGCGCGCGATGAGTCTCGGGAAACAGTCCACCGTTCAGGAAGCACATGCTCGCGAGCGGCAGCCGCCCCTCGCCTTCTCGCGCGAGCAGTTCCTGCGCGACGGTATCGCCATAGTCGTGCGCCAGCACGTGCGGACGAGTCACCCCGTACTGCGCAAGCAGCGCCGTACACAGGTCGGCCTGCAGCGTGATCGGGTAGTCGGAATGGCGCGGCTTGTCGGAAAGCCCGAAACCGAGCAGGTCGAGCGCATACAGTGAGTAGCGTTCGGCCAACGCATCCCACAGCGGGTGCCAGTCGTAACTCGAAGTCGGGTAGCCGTGAATCAGCAGCAGCGGTTCTTTGCCTGGAGCCGCCTGCGTGCGACAGAAGATCTCGTGTCCGACGAGGCGCTCACGACGGCCGGCATTGATCCAGACTGCGAGTTCGTGCGAATGATCCATCAATCCCCCGAGGACTCCCAGCATGTCTGAAACGTTCGCTGCCGGCGGCAATGTCCTGATCCAGGGTGCCAGCCGCGGCATCGGCCTCGCGTTCGTGCGGCAATGCCTCGCCGAATCCCGGGGCGCCCAGGTTGTCGCCACTTGCCGTTCGCCTGCCAACGCCACCGAGCTGGCAGCACTGGCCAACACTGCCGCGGGCCGCCTAACCGTCCTTGCCCTCGACGTGACCGACGAAGCATCGATTGCCGCAGCCGCTGCGGCGACCGCACGTACGGTCCCGCGTCTGCACCTCGTCGTCAACTGCGCCGGGGTTCTGCACGAGGCCGCCTGCGGCTTGCGACCCGAGAAGCGACTGGCAGACGTGCGACCCGAGTCGCTGGCTCGGGCGTTCGCCGTCAATGCGATCGGCCCGCTGCTCGTGGCGCGGCATTTCGAACCGTTGCTGGCCCATGCTGACCGCGCCGTGTTTGCGAGTTTGTCCGCACGCGTCGGCAGCATCGAAGACAACCGGCTCGGCGGCTGGTACGCGTACCGAGCCTCCAAGGCGGCCCAGAACATGTACACGCGGACACTCGCGGTCGAGTGGGCGCGCAGCCGCCGCAACGTCATCTGCGTAGCCTTGCATCCCGGCACGACGGACACCGAACTGTCGCGGCCATTCCAGGGCAATGTGCCAGAGGGCAAACTGTTCGACGTGGAACGCACCGTCTCGCAACTGCTGGAAGTGATCAATCGCCTGGGACCGGACGACTCGGGACAGTTCTTTGCGTGGGATGGTGCACGCATCCCGTGGTGACCGGAATCGCTCCGACTGCTGCGCCCGAGACGCTGCCGATCCTGTATCGGGACGAGCGACTCGTGGTGGTCGACAAGCCGTCGGGACTGCTGGTGCACCGCTCGCCGATCGACCGGCATGAAACCCGGTTTGCGCTGCAGATCCTGCGCGACCAGCTCGGCCAGCGTGTCTACACGATCCACCGCCTCGACAAGGGCACCTCCGGGGTGCTGGCATTCGGGTTGAACCCGGACACTGCCCGCGAGTACGGCGCGATCTTTGCCCAGCGCAGTGTCGTCAAGACGTATGTCGCGCTGGTACGCGGCTGGCCAGCAGAGGCAGGCACCATCGATCGGGCGCTCTCCGCGGTCGAGGACGAACGCATCGGCACGCAATCGGCCGAACCCAGGGAATCGCAAACGGCATTCCGGTGCATCGCGACCTTCGAATTACCGGTGTGTGTCGATCGCTACCCCACCTCGCGTTACGCACTGATCGAACTCACTCCGCACACCGGGCGACGGCACCAGTTGCGTCGCCACCTCGCCGGCGAGTCGCATCCGATCGTGGGCGATTCGACCTATGGCAAGGGGAAGCACAACCGTCTGTTTCGCGAGCTGTTCGGTGTGCAGCGATTGCTGCTCGCGTGCACGCGGCTCGAATTCACGCCGCCCGCAAGCAAGACGGCGCTTCGAATCGAAGCGCCGCTCGCTGCAGAGTTTGCCGCGCTGCTCACCCGGCTCGGTGCGCAGTATGCCGCAGATCCGTTCAGGTCATCTTCGCCTTGACCTTCGCCGTCAGCGCGGCGATCTCGCCGCGGCGGCCCTTGTCCGCGACTTCGCGACCCGGACGCGGCGCAGCCTTGCCCGCCTTGTCGAGGTACTGCAGCGATTCCTGGTAGCGGCCCTCCTCGAACAGGTATTCCGCGTAGAAGAAGTTCGAATCGATGCCATTCGGGTTCAGCTTGAGCGCCTTCTGCAGCAGTTTCCCGGCCTTGTCGTCGTCACCAAAGCCGACCGGGAAGCCGGGCACCTTGTAGTACAGGGCACCGAGGCTGGTGTAGGCCGAACCGTCGAGCGCGTTCGGATCGAGCTTCAGCGCCGCTTCGAGGTTGCCCCGCGCCTCCTTGCACAGCGAGAGCGCGCCTAGCCCGCCCTTCGCGCCCGCGTAGCTGCTCTCGATGATGCCTTCCCAGATCAGCGCCTCAGGGCGCGTCGGATTCTGGCGCGTGAAATTCTCGGCGCGTTTCTCCAGTGCTTCGAACGCCTTGGTCCGCTCATCGCCCGCGGGCGTCTCGTAGTTCACCTTGGCCCAGGCCTGCTGGATCGACAACAGCTCGGTATCGAAGGCAGGGTTGGCAGGCGCCGCTGCGAACAGCGGACCGGCGAGCAGGCTCGCGCAGACGAATACGACGTTGCGTACGTGTTTCATGGTTTCTCCTCAGGACTGTGCCGCACGCGCAGCGACGGCGGCTGCAGCGTGTCGGCGGATGACGGGAAGCTGCTTGCGGAGCGAGCCGTCGACGACTCCCGGCAGCAGCGCGTTGATGCGGACGAACAGTCTTTCGGGCCAGCCGAAGACGGCGCTGGTCTTGCCGGCCTCGAGCATGGCGCAGGCAGCCGCTGCCACCTGGGCGGGCGAATCCATTGCAACCTTCAACTCGACGTTCATGCGGTCGACGGCCGACGCGTTCATGCCGGTCCTGGTCGCGCGCGGCGCAAAGTAGTGCACACCGATCTTCGAGTCGGCCAGCTCGCGTCGCAATGCTTCGGTGAAGCCGCGCAGTGCGAACTTCGTGGCTGAGTACGCGGTGAACCCGGGATAGCCGAGGCTGCCGAACACCGAACCGATATTGAAGATTGCGCCCATTGGTTGCGAGCGCAGCTGCGGCAGCAGCGCCCGCGTGAGCTGCATGGGCGCGATGGCGTTGATCGCAAACAGCCGCTCGATCGCGGCATCGTCGAGTGCGTCGAGCATGCCGAAATCGCCGAGACCCGCGTTGTTGACCAGCACGTTGATGCCGCCGCCGTCCCGGCGACTCGCAGCTTCGACCACTCGTGCGCGCCCTTCGGCTGTCGCAAGATCGGCCGCACACCAGTCGACGCGCGCCGAACGGCCGCCAAGTTCCTGAGCAGCGCGTGCAAGCGCCTGCTCGTTCCGGCCCACGAGCAGCACGCTGGCACCGCGGCCATGCAGCTCCTGTACCAGCGCGCGGCCGATGCCGCCGCTGGCACCGGTGATCAGCGCTCGCATCTCGGCGGCTTTCATGCGCTGAGCCTCACCGGAGCAGCGTCCCGCTTCGCGGCGACGTCGGCCTCGAGACCCCGGAACATGTTGCCGTAGAGCCAGAACACGCCCTTCGCGCAACGGATGACCGCCTCGCGATCTTCTACGTCCGTCAGGCGGCCAAGAATGCTCTCGAGGTCGCCGACGTGCTCCTGGTCCAGCTCGCCATGACTGCGCAGGTAGCTGAACGCCTGCGTCGGCAGCTGCAGCGTCGACTTGATCCGGTCGGCGGCGTTGAGCGCCAGCGCGACACTGGTCCCTTCGAGCACGAACACCATGCCGAAGAAGCCGAGCGGGTTGCGACGCTGGATCGTGTCGTAGGCGTACGCGACCATGCATTCCGTCGCGAGCGACGGCTGCGAGGCCGCCGCAGCCGCGCGGTCGCCGCCTGCATGTTCGATGTCGTTGAGGATCCACTGCTCGTGGCCCCGCTCCTCGTCGAGGTAGTGCAGGATCGATTCCTGGAGCCACGCGTGGCGCGCAGGGATGCGGGCGCCGACGGCCATCATCAGCGGCACGGTATGACGCACGTGATGGTAGGCCTGCGTCAGGAACTCGACGTACAGCTCGCGGGTAATGTCGCCGGCGAGCGCGCGCTGGATCGCGGGGGCAGCCAGCAGATAGTTACGGTCGGCGACGGTGTCGCGCTGCAGTTGTTCGTACAGGTGCATCTATGGGTTCCGTAAATGGGTCAGGACGCGACTTCTGCGCGATAGAGGTCGTCGAGCAGCGCACCGAGACGTGAATGAATTTCCTGACGGCGCAGGCGACCGTTCGCCGTCAGCGTGCCGTCGGCAAACGTGAAAGGACCTGGCGCGCGTGCCCAGTGGCGCACCTGCGCGTAATTCGGCAGTGCCGCATTCGCCGCGTCGATGGCGGCTTCGACGACAGCGTCGGAAGCTTCTTGTGCGGACGCTCCAACGAGCGCGACGGCGTATGGCCGTGACTCACCGTAGACCAGCACCGGCCCGCCAGCGAGGCGCTGCGAGATTTCGCACTCGACCCATTCCGGCGACACATTGCGGCCAAAGCTGGTGATGAACCGATTGCCGATGCGACCGTGCAGCTGCAGGTACCCGTCGGCATCAAGAACGCCAAGGTCACCGGTCGCGACTTCATCGAGCGGCGCGCGCGGCGCATCGCCAAGGTAGCCAAGCATGGCGTTGCCGGCGACATGCACTTGCCCGGAGGCATCGACACGCACGCGCACGTGCGGCAATGGACGGCCGACGGTACCTGCGCGACGCGCTGCCGGCGCGTTCAGGCAAACGACCGACGCGCACTCACTGAGACCGTAACCTTCATAGACAGGGATGCCGACGGCGTCGGCCCGCGCGAGCAACTCCCGCGAGACCTTCGCGCCGCCGACGGCAACGAATTGCAGCGAGGCAGGCGCCTGCCAGCCACGCTCGGCCGCGCAGACCAGCACCTGCAGCAGTTCGGGCACGAGGATCAGGCTGTTGGGTTGCTCGCGCGACAACGTCCCGAGCAACCGGGTCGCATCCAGGCCGCCGTAGCTCATGCCCGTGACCGCACTCGGCGGCACGATGCACGTCGCGCCACGCAGCAATGGCGCGTACAAGCCCGCGACGTTTTCGAGCAACGTTGCGAGCGGCAGGATGCAGAGGTGACGTTCGATAGAAAGTTCGCGCGTGGCGCAGGCCACGGACTCCGCGATGGCCTCGAGCGCAGGGCCCGAGAGGCACACACCCTTCGGGTGCGAGGTGCTGCCCGACGTGTAAGTAATCTTGCGCGTGCCCGCAGGCGCAACGGCCCGGCTCGCGAGGTCGAGCTGCCGACTGAACCGGTGCAGACCAGACACCGGCGAGGTGCCATCCAGCCGCCAACCCTGCAGCAGCGCCTGCGCGCGTGTGTCGTCGTCGGTAAGGACCGCGTCGACGCCCGCATCGTCGAGCGCATGGATCATCTGTGCCGGCGTGAATGAACCCGGCAGCGGCACCGAGAGCATCGCTCCGACGTGCAGCGCGAGGTCGGCAAGCGCCCACGGCACGCCGTTGTCCGCCAGCACGGCGTGACGCTCAGCGCCGCCCTGTCGCAGCCACTCGATCTCGCGTTCGATCAGCGACTGCAGGGTGCCATAGGAAATCGTGCGTCGCCCGTCGACGAGAGCGATCGCGCCCGGAGGCGCGGAGCGCAGCGCATCCAGCAGCATCAGTGACCCGGCGTCCTGTGCGCAAAGCCGGCGAGCCGATCGGCATTGGGCAGGTAACCGGCAAACACGCGCGGATCGGTCTCGTAGTAACGGCCCCAGGAATCCGCCACGGTGGCGACACTCGACGGATCGGCACGGCCAAGCTCGATCAGCGGCGCGCCGAAGCCTTCGAGAATCTGGCGCAGCGCGCTGGTGGCCGTAAAGACGATCCACGAGTAGCGGTGGCTCATCAGGAACACGGGCAGCTGCGCGACCATGCGTACCGCGGCGCGGCAGCTGGCGCCGGCGAGGTTGCCGACTTCGACGATTTCGTCGCGCCGAACAGCGCGCGCACCGCCGCGATCGACCGGAAGCGAACGCAGACTTGCCGTCAGTCGTTCTTCGATGGGTCGGTCGAGGTACTGCTCGAGGTAGAGGCGACTCTCTTCTGCACCGCGGATGCCCGCGACACCGCGCAGCTCACCCTGGCGGTCACGGAACGAGATGAGCGTGGGCATGAACGTGCGGACCTCGGCGCCATGCTTGGCGGCGAACCGCGTACGGACGTAGGCCTCGAGGTCTGAGCGGCCCGCTTCGCCGGCACGGACCGGCTGCAGGTGCAGGCTTTCTCCCAGCGTGCGCAGCTCGTCGGTCGCCCGCTGTTGTAGCGTCATCTTGCGCGGGGCTTCGATCATGAGGTTGGTTGCTTCCAAGTCGGCTCCCGGGGTAGTTGCAGCCCGCTTTTGCTCTGCGGACCGCGGTAAGACGGCCGCAGGCAGGGAAATCAATCGCGCCCCATAAACCCCTTTACTTTCAAGGCACTACGGCAACCGGCGGCGGGTCCAGCCGCACCGCGATTGATTTGCAGCCGCAGCCGCGTCTTACTCGCATGCAACGATGGACGACCCGATGAAGGACGATCGCGAACTGGTCGCAGCGATGCTCGCGGGTGACGAGCGCGCGTTCACGACCTTTTTCGAGACGTACTTCCCGCGCGTCTACCGCTTTGCCCTGCCGCGCATGAACCGCAACGCCGACGCCACCAAGGACGTCGTGCAGGCCACGCTGATCAAGGCGATGCGCGCGGTCGGGGACTGGCGCGGCGAAGCAGCGCTCTTTACCTGGCTGTGCCAGATCTGTCGGCGGCAGATCGCCGATCACGTGCGCAGTGAGCGTCGTCATTCCTCCAAGGTCGTCCTGATCGACGACAGTGAGGAAGTCCGGTCCGCGCTTGAATCTATCGCAGCGCCATCGACCGACGACCCGCTGCACGGCGCGGATCGCGCCGAGCTCGGTCGCCTGGTGCACGCGGTGCTTGACCGGCTGCCCAGCCGGTACGGCGAAGCGCTGGAATGGAAATACGTCGAAGGCCGCTCGGTCGAGGAGATCGGCGAGCGGCTGGGTATCGGCCAGACGGCGGCGCAGTCGCTGCTGGCAAGGGCCCGGATCGCTTTTCGGGAAGGGGTGGAGGCCGTGTTCGGCGCGTCGGCAGACGACGTGCTCGCCGGCCTCGAGGCATGAGAACGAGACGATGAACGATCACGAACAGAATAGCGAACTCACTGGCGACGCTGATCTCGCGGCTTTGCTCCGCGCAGTCGGCCCACGCCTGCAGCCACCGGCGGACGTTGCCGCTGAAGTGCGCGCCGCCGTTGCCGCCGAATGGCGCGCGACGGTCGCGGCCCGTAAACCAGCCAGGCGTCGCGTCGTACAGCCCTGGATGGCGATGGCAGCGTCGGTCGCAGCGATCGCGATCGCGGTCGGCATCGCGTTGCCGCGGTTGAATGGCGCGGGCGACACGGTGGCCACCGTTGCCCGCGTGTCCGGTGGGGCCGCAGTTCGTCATTCCGCCGCTGGCGCGTGGCAACCGCTGGCGGCCGGTTCGAGCATTGGCGCCAGCGATGAAATCCGCACGGAGTCTTCCGGCCGGATCGCATTGCGTCGCCCTGACGGTCTCGAAGTGCGCCTCGATACGGGCACGCAACTCGCATTCAACAATGACGAGCGAGCGTCGCTCGCGACGGGCAGTGTCTACGTCGACGCGGGCGCGCCGGGCTCGGGCAGTGACGCGTTCGTGATCGGCACGCCTTACGGCGACGTACGACACCTCGGCACGCAATATGTCGCTGCGGTCAAGGACGACATGCTGCAGGTGGACGTGCGCGAAGGCAGCGTCGCGATCGACAAGGGTCAGACACCTGCCGTGGCTCGTGCCGGTGAATCGTTGAAAGTAGCGCGCGACGGCGCCGTGAGCCGTTCGCAGCTCGACGTGTACGGCGAATCCTGGCACTGGGCCGAGTCCGTCGCGCCCGAATTTGCCATCGAGGGACGCACGCTCGACGAATTCCTCACGTGGGCAGGCCGCGAGACGGGCCGCAAGATCGTCTACACCTCGGCCGATGCCGCGCTGGAAGCCGAATCGACGCAGCTGAAAGGATCGATCGCGGGCCTGGCACCCGAAGCCGCCGTCGCCGCCGTGTTCGCCTCGGAGCCGGGGCTGCAGCAAAAGATCGCGGGTGGGCAGATCCGGGTGGAGCGCGCCAACCGCTGACCGGTAGACCACGGTAGGCGGGTCGGCGGCACTCGGCTACCATCACGGCGTCCGGCCGCTGCGGCGGCCCGGGCAGACCTATGTCCACCCGCCAGCCACGCCCTTGCCGTCGTGCCTCGACTGCCCCACGCCACGCGCTGCGCGCCGCCGTGGCCCTCCTTGCTTGGCTGGGTGTAAACGCCGTGCAGGCGGCTGCGCCTTATCGCGGACGCTCCGTCGACGCCGTCCTCGAAGAACTCGCCGCCGCTGCCAACGTCCAGCTCGTCTACACGTCAGCCGTGGTGCCCGCGACAGCGACAGTCGGCATCGAACCGTCGGCAGGGCCCGCACTCGAAGCGATTGCGCAGGTACTCACCCCACTCGGACTGAAGCTGCAACTCATCGAGGGACGGATCTACTCGGTCGTCCCCGAAAAGGAACCGAAGCGTCCGTCCACGGCCGTGCCGGGGATGCCGGCTGCTCCTGCCGATCCGCGCGAGGAACTGATCGCTGACGTCGTCGTGACGGCCAGCCGGTACTCGCTGGCCTCCGACGTGCCGGAGGTGCATGCCTTCCTGTCACAGGACGAACTCGAGGCATTGCCACGCCTGGCTGAGGATGCGCTAAAGGCCGTCCATCGCCTGCCGGGCGCCGCCAGCAACGGACTCGCGGGACTCGCGCACATGCGCGGCGGCGACGCCAACGAGACCCAGGTCTTGCTCGACGGGCTGCCGCTCTACGAGCCGTTTCACCTTCGCCTGCTGCAGAGCCCGTCCAGCGTGCTCGACGAGCGGATCGTCGATGGCCTCGACGTCTATGCGGGCGGATTCACATCCGAATACGGCGACCGCATGAGCGCGATCATCGACGCGCGCTCGCTCCGGCCAGACGCAGACGCGTACTACGAACTGGGCCTGAGCCTGATACATACCAACGCGCTCGCCTCGCACAAGTTTGCGGACGGGCGCGGCCAGTGGCTCGCCTCGATCCGCCGCAGCAACCTCGCCGAGGTTGCGGACATCGTGAACTCGGACCTCGGCGAACCGAAGTACATCGACGGTTTCGGCCGCGTCGATTACGAGTGGTCGCCCTCGACGCGAGGCAGCCTGCACGTGCTGCTCGCGAACGATGACGCCGAGATCACGAACTCCGCCGGCACCGAGCACGCGAGCGCGAAGTATTCCAACGCCTACGTCTGGGGCACGCTCACGCACGACTGGTCCGATCAACTGCACACGACGACGCTCGTCTCGTTCACCGACGTCTCGGCCGAGCGCAATGCGGACGTCCTCGAGCCCGGCAAGCGCGTCGGCAATGTCGACGACGAGCGCGACTACGACGTGCTGGGATTGAAGCTCGATGCCAGCTACACGACCGACCGCTGGCTGCAGCGCGCAGGTATCGACGTACGCAAGCTCAGCGCGACCTACGACTACACCGGCAGCGTGGACTTCGCCTCCGACTATCCTTTCCCCGACGCCCCGGCGCAGGATATCTCACGCGCGCTCGAGCCGAAGCCCTCGGGCGAGCACTTCGCCGCGTACTACACGGTGCGCGGCAGGCTGACGGATGCACTCACGGCGGAGCTTGGACTGCGCTGGGACGAGGAGACGTACGGCGTCGATTCCGACAACCAGCTCGCACCACGATTGAACCTGGCCTGGCGCCTGAACGATGCGACGCGATTGCTGGCGAACTGGGGCCGCTACCAGCAGTACCAGGGCATCGAGGAATTGCCGGTCGAGGACGGCGTTACCGATTTCGCCGCCGCGCAGCGTGCCGACCACTTCATTCTCGGTCTCGAGCGCGATCTCACACCCGCCTACGCGTTGCGCCTGGAAGCGTACCGCAAGAACTACGACCGACTCCGCACGCGTTACGAAAACCTGTACGACCCGCTGTCACTCGCGCCCGAATTGACCTGGGACCGCGTTGCGATTTCGCCGACGTCGGCCGTGGCGGAGGGCGGCGAATTTCTGCTCACGCGCAAACCGGTCGATGAGTGGAGTGGCTGGTTCGGATATGCGTGGTCACGCGTAGTGGATCGCGTCGATGGCAGCGACGTGCGGCGCAGCTGGGACCAGACGCACACGCTGAACGCTGGCGTGCTCTGGTCGTCCGGACCGTGGCAGGTGACGCTCGCCGCGCAGTTCCACACGGGCTGGCCCGTCACACCGATCGCGCTCGATGCGCAAGGCAACGTCGTGCTGGGCAAGCGCAACGGGGCTCGCTACGCCGATTACGGTTCCGTCGACGCCCGGGTGAGCTACGAATGGACGCTGTCGCGCGGCACGTTGACCGTGCATGGCGAGGTGACCAACGCATTCGACCGGCGTAACCCGTGCTGCACCGACATCGAATACGACGTCGTCGATGGCACGCCGATGCTGGACAGCGAACTGCGGCATTGGCTGCCGCTCGTGCCCTCGGTCGGCGTGCTCTGGAAGTTCTAGGGCCTCAGTCGACACCGTGCTTGCGGAACCAGGCGAGGCACGCCGCCCAACCCGCCGCCGCATCGTCCGCTCGATAGCTCGGTCGATAGTCGGCAAGGAAGGCGTGGCCCGCGTCCGGGTACACCACGATCTCCGACGGCTTGCCCGCCGCCTGCAGCGCGGCCCGCATCGCCTCGACGTCGGTCAGCGGAATGCCCTGGTCCTTGCCGCCGTACAGGCCCAGCACCGGTGCGTCGATGTCGGCGACGACATCGAGCGGGTATTTCGGCTGCAGCTCCGTTGCCTCACCTTTGAGGCGACCGTACCAGGCGACGCCCGCCTTAAGGTCCTTGTTGTGCGCGGCATAGAGCCAGGTGATGCGGCCGCCCCAGCAAAACCCGGTGATGGCCAATCTGCGCTTGTCGCCCTTGCTCGACTTACCGGCCCAGGCAACGGCCGCGTCGAGATCTGACATCACCTGCGCATCGGGCACCTTGCTCACGACTTCCGCAAAGATCTGCTTCCAGTCATTCATCTGCGAGACGTCGCCCTGGCGCGCATAGAGTTCAGGAGCGATGGCACAGTAACCCTGCCTGGCAAAGCGCCGGCAGACGTCCTTGATGTGCTCGTGCACACCGAAGATTTCCTGCACCACCAATACGATCGGGAAATGCCTGCCCCTGGCGGGCATGGCGCGATACGCGGGGATTTCACCGTCCGCGACCGGGATCCGCACTTCGCCGGCTTCGAGACCTTCGGTGCTGGTCGTGATCGTCTCGGCGGAGACGGGTTGCACCGCGAGCGCGAACCCAGTCGCAAGGGACGTCACCAGCACCTGGCGGCGCGTCAGTGAGCGCGTGCCGAGCAGGGAATCGAGCTCGGCGCTGGTCCATTGATCGTGCATGTGAATCACCCTCCTTGTCGCGTGATCAGCCCGGCTCGACACCGGGCTGGTAGGGTTCGGTCTCAGCGGCAATGGCCTGCGCCACTTCGGGCAGCACGATGTAACGCGTGAAGTCTTCGGGCATCCGCTTTGCGCGCCCCGTCTGCAGATCGATGCAGACGTAGTGGATCAGCGCGCGCAGCAACGTTTCGCCGTCGGACTTCCTGCGGACCTGGAATCGGCGCTCGATGCGCAGCTTGCAGTCATTGCGGACCGGCCACGTCGCGACTTCGATCTGGTCACCTTCGAGCGCGGCGCCGATGTAATTGATCTGCGTGCGCCATACCGCCATGCCGCGATTGAGCGATCGGCACAGTTCCGGGCTGATGCCGCGCGCAATCGAATGTGCCCAGGCGCAGTCGTCGAGCCACGCGACGTAGACCGCGTTGTTGACGTGACCGTAACCGTCGATCTCGTTGTGGACGGCGATGCGCTCGTGGATGAACGGCGACGGCAGGTCCCACTTCATTGCGGGGCGACTCCCGCGGCTCGATCAGGCCCTCGGCCAGGCAACATCGTGTCGAGCCTTGCGTCCTTCTCCGTCCAGAGCACGCCCAGCCATTCCTTGAATCGCGCGCGCAGCCTGGAATCTTCCGCGTAGTCACCTTGCGCAACCCAGGGCTCGATCGGCCGCGTCAGGACGTGCATGCGCACGGGACCGAGCCGGCCGCAGCAGAGATCCCACAACGTAGGGCTGGGTTCGCTGTACGCAACGGTGACGTCGAGCACCGAGTGCAGCATGCCGCCCATCGCCGACAGCACGAACGCGACGCCGCCCGGCCGCGGCCGCAGCAGGTGGCGGAACGGTGACTTGGTCGCCTTGTGCTTCGCAGCCGTGTAGCGCGTGCCCTCGACGAAATTCATCACCGACGTCGGCAGCAGCGCGAAACGTTCGCAGGCCTTGCGCGTCGCATCGAGGTCCTCACCGCGAGCCTCCGGGTGCTGCTGCAGGTACGTGGCCGAGTGGCGCTTCATGAACGGGAAGTCGAGCGCCCACCACGCCAGCCCGAGGAAAGGCACCCAGATCAGTTCCTGCTTGAGGAAGAACTTCAGGAACGGGATGCGGCGGTTGAACGCTTTCTGCAGCACCAGGATGTCGACCCATGACTGGTGGTTCGACAGCACGAGATACCAGCTGCGGGGATCGAGACCTTCGACACCTTCGACCTCGAGCCGGAGCGCGCCCATCAGGCTGAAGATCGCGCCGTTGCAGCTGATCCACGCCTGGGCGATCCAGATCATGAGGGCGCTCGTCCACCGGCGCCAGGCAGCAAGTGGCATGAGCAGTTTGGCGAGCGCGACGACCAGCAGGATCGGCACCCAGAACAACACGTTCACCGCCATCAGCGAAATGGTGATGACGCCCTTCAGTGTCGAACCACGCCGTGTCTGCACGTTCTGCCAATCCTCACCGCCCCCTGGGTGTGCGATTATGCCCCGGTCAACGCCCTTGGAGCATGCCATGCCGCTCGAGTTGTCGGCTCTCGAAGCGAGGGTCGTCGGTTGCCTGATCGAAAAGCAGATCGCGACCCCCGACCAGTACCCCCTGTCGCTGAACGCGCTGGTCAACGCCTGCAACCAGAAGAGCAACCGCGACCCGGTCATGAACCTCGAAGAACGCGAGGTCCAGCCTGTCGTGGACGCGCTCATCCGCAAGCAGATCGTGCTGGAAAAATCCGGGTTCGGCAGCCGCGTACCGAAGTATCACCAGCTGTTCTGCAATACCCAGTTCGGCAGCTTGAAGTTTTCCCCCGCCCAGACGGCCATCGTCTGCGAACTGCTGCTACGCGGCCCGCAGACACCCGGCGAGCTGCGCACGCACGCCGGGCGGCTGGCGACGGTCCATGGCCTCGACGAGGTGGAAAACGCCCTCGCGGACCTCGAGACGCGCCCTGAAGGCCCGTTCGTGGTGAAGTTGCCGCGCGAACCGGGGCGGCGCGAATCGCGCTACGCACAGCTCTTCACGGGACCGATCGACATCGCTGCGATGGAGGCTGCGCAGGCGTCCATGCCATCCATGTCTTCCGCGCGATCGGGCGACCCGTCACTCTCCGCGCGCGTCGAAGCGCTTGCAGCCGAGGTCGCGAGCCTGCGTGCAGAACTCGACGCGCTCAAGGCACGTGTGCCCTAGAGCGCGTCGGTCGCCGCGAAGGCGCGTGGCCTATTTCGCAGCCGTCTTCTGGTCCACTTGCGGGACGAACACGAAGTACGGAGTGTTGACCTTGCCGCCCGGCGCGACATAAGCAGGCGCGGCAACTCCCGGCTCGCCGAGGCTCCTCACGTAGGCGTAGATCGCCTTCAGGTCGTCCGTCTTCATCTGTTGCAGCACGTAAGCCGGCATCGGTGGCATCCGGTCCTTGCGCGCGTGCTCCAGCCACTGCGACTCGGTCATCGAACTCATCACCAGGCGCAGATTGGCCGCATACGTGGTGCCCCACGGCCCTTGGAATCCAACCGCGCTGCCCCGCAGCCAGTCCCTCTCGGGGATCTTCAGGTTCTGCTCCATGAAGCCCGCGGTGTGACAGTCGTTGCAGCCGCCGATCGTGACGAGGTACTTGCCGCGTGCGACCTGCGATAAATCTGCGGCGTTGACCGGCGTGACGCCCGCAACCAGCCCCACGACGGCGATGAGGCCCAGGCCAGAACGAGTAAGCATGTTCTTCTCCTTTGCGTGTGGCGCAACCCTTTGCGCCTTCTGTTCGACCCGGCGTACGGCCCGGTTCGACTGCGGCAGAGTCTGGACGAACGGATTTTTTGCCGTAAGTCCGACGATGCCGATTACGCGACGGGAAGTTTCGTGGCTGCGACGAACCGAGGTCGAAGGCCCTCACCCCAGCCCTCTCCCGCTGGGCGGGAGAGGGAGCAGGGCCTTACAGGCCGGCCTTGAGCATCTTGCGGCGCAGGAACGCGATCTGTGTCTGCAGCGGCAACTGCTTCGGACAGACGTCGTGACAACCCAGCAGGGTCATGCAACCGAACACGCCGTCGT
The DNA here is from genome assembly GCA_049687035.1 of Steroidobacteraceae bacterium. Lineage (GTDB taxonomy): Bacteria > Pseudomonadota > Gammaproteobacteria > Steroidobacterales > Steroidobacteraceae > RPQJ01. The sequence continues at coordinate 2,442 of JBAVIQ010000224.1, read as the reverse complement.
CGTTGCCGACGAGCTCATAGAAGTCATCGTCGGTGCGGTTGTCGCGAGGATCGAGCGCGAAGCGCGCGATCTTGTTGAGGCCCACTGCGCCGACAAAGTCTGCCCGCATGCGCGCCGTGCCGCAGGCCGCGACACAGCAGCCGCATTCGATGCAGCGATCGAGCTCGTAGATCCTGTCAGCGAGTTCCGGATCCATGCGTGCCTCGAGTCGCGTGAGATCCGCTTGCTCGCCGAGGGAGTGCACCCAGGTCTCGAGCCGCTCGCTCATGCCGCGCATCCACTTGCCCGTGTTCACGGACAGGTCGGCGATGAGCTCGAACGCCGGCAGCGGCGCCAGCGAGATCTCTGCCGGCAGATCCTGCGTAAGCGTACGGCATGCAAGGCCCGGGCGGCCGTTCACGACCATGCCGCAACTGCCGCAGATGCCGGCGCGGCAGACGAAATCGAACGCCAGCGACGGATCGAGCTTCTCGCGTATTTCGTTGAGCGCGATGAAGAGCGTCATGCCCGGCGCTTCCTCGAGCTCGAAGACGTCGAAATGCGGGATGCTCACCGGGTCCTGCGGATCGTGGCGCAGGACGTGGAAGTGCAGCATCCGCTTCGGTGCGTCGGCGGAGGGGATCGCAGCCCGGGGCGGCGCGGAGTCGGTGACTGAGCTCATGTCGGCAGTTTCTCGTCGATGCGTTCGTTGCGGCCGCGCAGGCTCGCGGGCAGCAGGTGGTCGTACGGCATGAGCGCGGCCTGTACGGCGTGGCGTCCCTCATTGGCCGCGGCTTCGCGCAGTTGCACCACTTCGGCGGCGCGCTGCGACGTGTCGGGATGATCGACGTAGTCCTTGTTGCCGTAGCCGCGCCAGCCGGGCGGCAGCTCCATGCGGTGGACGTCCAGCGCCTCGTAGTTCAGCGTCGGCAACGTCGCGAGCGGATCGTTCCAGGTAGCAAGCGTGCGCTGCAGCCACTCGGCGTCGTTGCGACGCGGGAAATCCTCGCGGAAATGGGCGCCGCGGCTCTCGGTGCGCGTAAGCGCGCCATGCGCGATGCAGAGCGCGATCTTGATCATCTTCTGCACGCGATACGCCGTCACCAGCTCCGGGTTCGGGCCGTCACGACGCGAGCGCAACCCGATGTTGCGGCTGCGGACGAGCAACTCCTGCAGCTTGTCAACGGCGCGCTGCAGGTCGGCGCCGGTGCGGAAGATGCCGACGTTGTCGGTCATGGTCTGCTGCATTGCGGCCTTGAGCGTGTCCGCCTGCTCGCGCCCGCCCCCCTTCAGCAGCACGTCCAGCTTGCCGCGCTCGGCTTCGAGCGCGTCGCGCAACACGGCCGTCGGGATGTCGAGTTCACCCTCGGGACTTTCCACGAAATCCGCAATGAACTCACCGACAATCATGCCGGCAACGACCGTCTCGGCCACCGAGTTGCCGCCCAGTCGATTGAAGCCGTGCATGTCCCAGCACGCGGCTTCACCCGCAGCGAACAACCCGCGCAATGTCGGTGTCTGGCCGGTGTGGTTGGTACGCACGCCGCCCATCGTGTAGTGCTGGGCGGGACGCACGGGAATCCACTGCTCGGCCGGGTCGATGCCGAGGAAGTACTGGCAGATCTCCTTCACCTCGCGCAGGTTGTGCTCGATGTGCTTACGCCCGAGCAGCGTGATGTCGAGCCACAGGTGCTCGCCGAAGCGCGACTTCGCGCCGTTGCCCTGGCGGATGTGTTCTTCCATGCGGCGCGAGACGACGTCGCGCGAGGCGAGTTCTTTCTTTTCCGGCTCGTAGTCCGGCATGAAGCGGTGGCCGTTCACGTCGCGCAGGAGGCCACCGTCACCGCGGCAGCCTTCCGTCATGAGAATCCCCGCCGGGATGATGCCTGTCGGGTGGAACTGCACTGCTTCCATGTTGCCGAGCGGCACGATGCCGGTCTCGAGCGCGAGCGCCGCGCCGATGCCCTCGCAGATCACAGCATTGGTCGTGACGCGATAGACGCGCCCTGCCCCGCCCGTTGCGATCGCCGTGGCCTTCGCCACGTATGCCGTCAGTTCGCCGGTGATCAAGTCGCGCACGATGGCCCCGTAGCAGCGCTTGCCGTCGTGAATTAGCGCCAGCGCCTCGGTGCGCTCGTGCACCGGAATGCCTTCGGCAATCGCGCGGTCGCCCACCGCGAACAGCATCGCGTGGCCGGTGCCGTCCGAGACGTAGCACGTGCGCCACTTCCTGGTGCCGCCAAAGTCGCGCTGCGCGACCAGCCCGTGCGCTTCCTCGCGCTCGGTGATCGTGACTTTCTCGCCGTTGATGATGACCTGCCGGTCGCCCTGCCTGACCCGGCTCCAGGGCACGCCCCACGCCGCGAGTTCGCGCACCGCCTTGGGCGCGGTATTCACGAACATGCGCACGACCTGCTGGTCGGCGCCCCAGTCGCTGCCCTTGACCGTGTCCTCGAAGTGCAC
>JBAVIQ010000223.1:0-1631 GCA_049687035.1 Steroidobacteraceae bacterium | reverse complement strand
GCACTGGACGAAGGCGCGCAATAAGCCAGCGGCGCAGCTTCGGGGTAACGCCGGAATTGTGCGCAGCGGACACCATGGATATACTAGCCTTCGCTGTATATCCATGTAGGCAATGCCATGCAGGTCTCGAAATGGGGCAACAGCCTCGCGGTTCGACTTCCCGCCGTGGTGGTCGAAGCCCTGGGTCTGAAAGAAGGCGACCAGGTCGAAATCCAGGTCGCGGGCAGGAAGACTTTCGAGGTGGCCAGGACGCCCAGTGCCCGGGAGCTCCTCGCGCGGCTGCGCAAGTTCCGTGGCCGCCTCCCCGCCTCCTTCAAGTTCGACCGACTCGAGGCCAATGAGCGCCGCTGAAACATTCTTCGACACCAGCGTCCTGCTGTATCTGCTGTCGCACGACACACAGAAGGCGGACCGCGTCGAGACGCTGCTCGCCGAGCAGGGCACGATCAGCGTCCAGGTCTTGAACGAGTTCGCAGCGGTCGCGATCCGCAAACTGAAGATGCCGATGGCCGAGGTGAGGGAGATCCTCGACACCGTGCGGGCCGTCTGCGACGTGAAACCCGTAACCATCGAGACCCACGACCGGGCCCTGGCCATCGTCGAGCGCTACGGCTTCTCCCTCTACGACTCGCTGCTGATCGCGGCGGCGCTGCTCGCCGGCAGCAAGCGGCTGTATTGCGAAGACCTGCAGCACGGCCAGCTCATCGAGCGCCAGTTACGGATCGTCAATCCGTTCGTCGCGCGCTGAGCCCTGGCCAAGGAGCCGAAGCGCAGCTCTAGTCGCTGCGCAGGTCGCACCGGAGACAACGCTCTCGGCATTCTTTACCACAGACAACCATCAGAGGTGGGGCTTCAATCGCCCCGCGCGACGTCCCTATCGTGGCACGAACTTCTGCACCCGCTGACCCCATGCATCGACAACGTACACAGAACCGTCCTTCGCGACTGCGATGTCGTGTGCGAGCCGGAACTGCCCGTCGTAATTTCCGAAGCGACCAAATCGCATGATCAATTGCCCATCGGCATCGACGACGGCGACGCCGGCACGGTCCGGGGGCGCCTTCGGCTGGTCGCCGCCGTCCGCGATGAACACGCGATGCTTCTGCCCGACCGCCGCGGCATAGGGTCGGCCGAGTTGAACACCCTGCCATTGGTCGAGGAACTTGCCGGACGTATCGAATACCTGGACTCGCGCATTGCTGCGATCGGCGACCAGTACCCGACCGCGCTCATCGATCGCGATCCCGTGCGGCAGGTCGAACTCACCGGGACCTGTTCCCTTGGTGCCCCAGGTCTTCCGCAGTTTCCCGTCGGCCGCGAAATGCAGCACCCTCGAGTTGCCATAGCCGTCGCTGACGAAGAACGTTCCATCCTTGGCGACGGCGACGTCGGTTGGCTTGTCGAAATGTGTGTCGTCGTTCCCTGCCACCCGCGCTTCACCCAGCGCCATGAGCAGGCGCCCGTCGGGTGAGAACTTGAACACCTGCTGAAGTCCGACATCGGTGAGCCAGACGTTGTCGTCCCGGTCGATGGTAAGACCGTGCGGCATGATGAAGAGCCCGGCGCCCCACGACTTGAGCAGTCGACCCGTACGGGCTTCGAACACCCACACGGTCGTCCCCTGGATCGGA
>JBAVIQ010000222.1:0-3870 GCA_049687035.1 Steroidobacteraceae bacterium | reverse complement strand
CGCACGAACTGATCCCGTTCTGCCACCCGCTCGGCCTCGAGCGCTGCGACGTCGTGATCGAAATGCACGACGACGAGGCCGTCGTGCGCTGCACGGTCGCACTGCACCACAAAACGGGTGTCGAGATGGAGGCGCTGACCGGTGCCTCGATCGCGGCGCTCACGATCTACGACATGTGCAAGGCGCTCTCGCACGAAATCGTCATCGCCGAGACACGCCTGATCGAGAAGCAGGGCGGCAAGCGCGAAGTGCGCGAAGGCAGCGCACGATGACGCAGGCGCTCGCACCACTATACGGCCTCGTGCTGGCAGGCGGCGCCAGCCGGCGCATGGGACAGGACAAGGCGGCCCTCGCCCTCCATGGCCGCCCGCAGCTGGACTGGGCGCGCGACACACTCGCTCGACACTGCGAACGTGTGTTCGTCTCGATTCGCGCCGACCAGCAGGACGATCCCGTGCGGCGCGGCCAGCCCATGATCGTCGACGTGCACGACGGCGCCGGGCCGATTGCAGGCATAGCCGCGGCACAAGCGGCGCACCCGGATCACGCGTGGCTCGTGCTGGCCTGCGACCTGCCTTTCGTCGACGATGCTGCCATCGGCCACCTGATCGGTCGTCGCGACGGACGGCCCGTCGTCGCCTACGCGAGCAGCCACGACGGCTTGCCGGAGCCGCTTTGCGCGATCTATGAACCCGGATCGCGTGCAGGTGTCCTCGCCGCCATCGCGTCGGGGCGCAACTGCCCGCGAAAATTCATCATCGGCACCGGCGTCGCACTGCTCGAGCAGCCCGACCCCACTGCGCTCGACAACGTGAACACCCCGGAAGAACTGCAACGCGCCCGCAGTAGCCTCGGCGGGCCGGCGAACGGATGAAGAAAATCACGCTCCAGTATTTCGCCGTGCTGCGCGAACAGGCCGGCTGCAGCGAGGAACGCCTGGAAACGGCGGCCGCGACGCCTGCCGAACTGTACGAAGAGGTGCGGGTGAAGCACGGCTTCAATCTGCCGCTCTCGATGTTGCGCGTCGCCGTGAACGAAGAGTTCCGGGACTGGTCGTCGCCACTCGAAGCCAACGACCGCGTCGTCTTCATTCCTCCTGTCGCGGGCGGCTGATGCAACCCTTCGCCTTCAGCACGGTGCCGATCGACACGGCCCGCGGTCGCGAGGCACTCGCCGATCCGGCGTGCGGCGGCTATGCGACATTCGAAGGCTGGGTGCGCGACCAAAACGAAGGCCGCGCGGTGCGCCGGCTCGAATACGAAGCTTATGCAGCGCTGGCCGAACGCGAGGGCGAACGCATCGTCGCCGAGGCGATCGCGAGATACGGCGTGCAGCACGCCGCGTGCGTGCACCGGGTCGGCGAACTCGGTCTCGGCGAAATGGCCGTGTGGGTGGGCGTGAGTTCGCGCCATCGCGCAGAAGCGTTCGCGGCCTGCCGCTACATCATCGACGAGGTCAAGCACCGCGTTCCGATCTGGAAGAAGGAACATTACGTCGGCGGCGATTCGGGCTGGGTGAACTGCGAGCGCTGCGCGCAACCGGGTGAACACGCGAGCCACTCGCCCACGCCGGCGGCTGACCAATCGCCTGGTCATGGACATGTGCATGGGCATACGCACGCGCACGTCGCGGACTCTCCTTCGCATCCGACACTGGATTTCTCCCGGCAGATCGCGCTGCCGGAAATCGGCGTCGCCGGACAGCAGCGCCTGCGCGCAGGCTCGGTGCTGGTCATCGGCGCCGGCGGTCTCGGCGTGCCGGTGCTGCAGTACCTCGCCGCGGCCGGCGTGGGACGCATCGGCATCGTCGACGGCGACGTCGTCGAAGCGAGCAACCTGCACCGGCAACCGCTCTACGGGGTCACGGACATCGGCAAGGCGAAGGCGACCGTAGCCGCAACCCGGCTGCGCGAACTGAACCCCGAGATGACGCTCGCGGTGCATGCAGAGCGCGCCGATGCCGGCAACCTCGTCGACTGGCTCGCGCGGTACGACCTCGTGGTCGACTGCAGCGACAACTTCGCGACCAAGTTCACGGTGAACGATGCAGCGGTAATTCTTGGCAAGCCCGCGGTCTTCGCCAGCGTTTATCAGTACGAAGGGCAGTTGCAGGTCTACCTGCCGCGCGAGGACTGGCCGTGCCTGCGCTGTCTCTGGCCCGAGGCGCCGCGCGACGGACTGGTCGGCAACTGCGCGCAGGCCGGCGTGCTTGGCCCGGTCCCGGCGGCGCTCGGTGCGATGCAGGCGATGCAGGCGCTGAAGATCCTGCTGGGCCTGCCGGCCGAGAGCGCCCCGGCCCTGCACGTGTTCGACCTGCTCGGCATGCACTGGCGCACGCTCAAGGCGGCGCGCAATCCGGCCTGTGACCACTCGCCGCGCGACCTGCAAAAGGAAGCGATCGACCCGGCCGCTCTCGAACTCGAATACCCCACCCTGGCCGCCGCCCGCGCGTCGGGCCTGACGCTGGTCGACATCCGTGAGCCGTGGGAACGCGCCATGGACGACCCGACAGGGCAGATCGAATGGCACCTGCCGCTCAGCGCGTTGCTGCAAGGCTCGACCGCGCTGCCGCCCGAGGGCCGTTACCTGATCGTGTGCGCGCACGGCGTGCGCAGTCTCGCGCTGGCAGCTCACCTGCGCTCACTGGGATACGCGACCGTCTATTCGCTGGTCGGTGGACTCGCCGCCGTCGACGCCTGAGCAATCAGGGCCGAACCTGGCCGCTGCCCCGCACGACGTACTTGTAGCTCGTCAGCTGTTCGACGCCGACCGGTCCGCGCGCGTGGAACCGATCCGTGGAAATCCCGATCTCCGCACCCATCCCGAACTCGCCGCCGTCCGCAAACTGCGTGGACGCGTTATGCAGCACGATCGCGCTGTCGACCCGTGCGAGGAACGTCTCGGCCGTAGCAACGTCGTCGGTCACGATCGAGTCCGTGTGATCCGAGCCGTAGCGCGCGATGTGTTCGATCGCGCCTTGCACGCCGTTCACCAGCTTCACTGCGATGATTGCGTCGAGGTACTCGGTGTGCCAGTCGGCCTCCGTTGCGGGGACCACGCGCGCATCAACGGCGCAGGTCGCGGCGTCGCCACGGACTTCGCAGCCCGCATCTAGCAGTTCGCGCACCAGCGGCCCCAGGTGGGTGGGTGCGGCCGCGGCATCGACCAGCATCGTCTCGGCTGCACCGCAGACCCCGGTGCGCCGCAGCTTGGCATTGAGCACGATCGAGCGCGCCATCTCGAGGTTGGCCGCGCGATCGACATACACGTGGCACAGGCCTTCGAGGTGACCGATGACCGGCACCCGCGCTTCCTGCTGCACGCGCGCGATCAGGCTCTTGCCGCCACGCGGCACGATCACGTCGATGAAGTCGGTCATGCCCGCGAGCATCTGGCCGACGGCGGCGCGATCGGTCGTGGGCACGAGCTGGATGCAGGCTGCCGGCAGGCCCGCGGCACTCACCCCTTCGACGAGGCACGCGTGGATCGCGACGCTTGAGTGGTGGCTCTCGCTACCCCCGCGCAGGATCGCCGCATTGGCCGACTTGAGGCACAGCGCGCCCGCATCGCAGGTCACGTTCGGACGGCTTTCGTAGATGATGCCGATGACGCCGAGCGGCACGCGCACGCGCTGGAAGTGCAGCGCGTTCGGGCGTGTCCATTCGGCCAGCACCGTCCCGATCGGATCGGGCAGCGCTGCGATTGCCGCAACCCCGCGCGCCATCGCTTCGATGCGCGCGGCATCGAGTTGCAGGCGATCCAGTGCCGCGCGCCCGAGTCCGGCGGCGATCGCGGCACTCACGTCGCGTTCGTTGGCCGCGAGAATCACGGCCTGGTGCAGCCGCAGCGAGGCAGCGATGGCGTGCAGGGC
>JBAVIQ010000221.1:0-7100 GCA_049687035.1 Steroidobacteraceae bacterium | reverse complement strand
GGTCCGGACCGTGTCGGTGATTCCGGCGCGCTGCGTGTGTGCATCAAGGGACTGCGCGACAAGCTCGAGCCCGATCCGCGGCGCCCGCAGTTCCTGGTGACTGAAGCGGGTCTCGGCTATCGACTGCGGACGAGCGATACGGACGAAGATCAGTCGGCGAGCGCCACCTGACATCCACTCCGACTGACCACTAATCCTGTTCCTTGTCCTTCTCGATCTGCGCATACGCGCTGTGATTGTGGATCGACTCGAAGTTCTCGGCTTCGACCACGTAGGCCAGTACGCGCGCTTCATCGTTCAGCCGCACGGCCACGTCGCGGACGATGTCCTCGACGAACTTCGGGTTGTCGTAGGCGCGCTCGGTCACGTACTTCTCGTCCGGGCGCTTCAGGATGCCGAACACCTCGCACGACGCTTCCTGCTCGGCGATGTCGATCAGTTCCTCGATCCACACGTGCTCGCGCACGCGCGCCTTGATCGTGATGTGCGAGCGCTGGTTGTGCGCGCCGTAGTCCGAGATGCGCTTTGAGCACGGGCACAGGCTCGTCGCCGCGACGACCACGCGAATCCACATCTGCTCGACGCCGTCGTGGATCTCGCCGATCAGGCTGGCGTCGTACTTGACGACGCTCTCCACCTTGGTGACGGGCGCCTTTTTCATGACGAAGTAGGGGAACGACATCTCGATGTGGCCGGAGGTCGCATCGAGGCGCTCGGTCATTTCGGTGAGCATGGCGCGGAACGAGTCGACCGAGATCTCCCGCTCGTGCAGGTGCAGGATCTCGACGAACCGCGACATGTGCGTGCCCTTGAAGTTGTGGGGCAGCGCAACGTACATGTTGAAGTTGGCAACCGTGTGCTGGTCGCCGCCCGAACGGTCGCGCACGCGGACCGGGTGGTACACGTCCTTGATGCCGACCTTGTTGATCGGGATCCGGCGCGAGTCGGCTCGTCCCTGGACGTCTTCGATGGGCGTCACGCTGGCGCTGCCGCGCGTTGGGCCGAGCGTTGGGGAAGAGCGGCTCATGCTTTGGTCCGGTCGGGGGGTACTGTCGTCCATTCGGATCGGGGCGGGGACTAGATTCCCGCCGAGTTTCGCGAGTATACGAGACTCTGTCCGGGCTTGGCGTGAAGCGGGGCTGAGATTCCGAGGTTCAGGAGGCCCGGCTGGCGACAACCGGACGGGAGGGGCGGTGGTCCGCCCAGATCCGCTGCACCTGCCTTTCGAGTCCCGGGGTGTCGATTCCGGCCATCACGAGACAATCCTCGCGCGAGCCGTGCTCGATGAACCGGTCCGGGATGCCGATGTGGTGGACCTGGGCCTCGACGCCGTGGGCGGCGAGGCACTCGCTGACGGCACTGCCCGCACCACCGGCGACCACGTTTTCCTCGAGCGTGACGATGCACGAATGCGTCGCCGCCAACCGGCAGACCGTGTCCTCGTCGAGCGGCTTCACGAAGCGCATGTTGACCAGCGTCGCGTCGAGTTTCTCGGCCAGTGCGACGCACGGCGCCACCATCGTGCCGAACGCGAGCAGCAGCAGGCCCGACCGACCTTCACGGCGAACCTCGGCGCGACCGACTGGCAGCGCACTCATTTCCTTGACGAGCGGAGTGCCCGGACCCGGCCCGCGCGGATAGCGCACGGCGGCCGGTCCGTCGAGCGTTACTGCGGTGTAGAGCATCTGCCGGCATTCGTTTTCGTCGGCCGGCGCCATCACGACCAGGTTCGGGATGCAGCGCAGGAATGACAGGTCGAACGCGCCCTGGTGCGTGGCGCCGTCGCCGCCCACGAGTCCGCCACGGTCGATCGCAAAGGTCACCGGTAGTTCCTGCAACGCGACGTCGTGAATCAACTGGTCATAGGCGCGCTGCAGGAACGTCGAATAGATGGCGACCACCGGCCGCAGTCCTTCGCAGGCCATGCCGGCCGCGAGCGTTACGGCGTGCTGCTCGGCGATGGCGACGTCGAAATAGCGGTCGGGGAAGCGCTTCGAGTATTCGACCAGCCCCGAGCCTTCGCGCATGGCGGGCGTGATGCCGACGATGCGCGGATCGCGTTCGGCCATGTCGCAGAGCCACTGTCCGAACACCTGCGAGTACACCGGCCCCGTCGTTTTTTCCTTGAAGATCGTGCCGGCCTCCGGGTCGAACGGACCCGGCCCGTGCCACTTGATCGGATCTGCTTCTGCGGGCGCGTAGCCTTTGCCCTTGCGCGTCACGACATGCAGGAACTGCGGGCCTTCGAGGTCGCGCAGGTTGGTGAGTGTCTTCACCAGCATGTCGAGATCGTGACCGTCGATCGGGCCGAAGTAGTTGAATCCCATCTCCTCGAACAACGTGCCAGGCAGCACCATGCCCTTGAAGTGTTCTTCGGAGCGGCGCGCGAGTTCCCACACGGTGGGCATGCGGCGCAGGATCTTCTTGCCGCCTTCGCGCAGCGCGGCGTAAGTCTTGCCGGAGAGCACGCGCGCAAAGTAGTTCGACAATGCGCCGACGTTCTCCGAGATCGACATGTCGTTGTCGTTCAGGATCACGAGCACGTTCGCGTCGAGCGCGCCGGCGTGGTTCAACGCTTCGAAGGCCTGGCCGGCCGTGATCGCGCCGTCGCCGATGACGGCGACCACGCGACGCTTCTCGCCCTTGCTCCTGGCGGCGAGCGCCATGCCGATGGCCGCGCTGATCGAGGTGCTCGAGTGCCCGACGCCGAACGTGTCGTATTCGCTCTCGAAGCGGCTCGGGAATGGCGCGAGTCCGCCCTTGTGCTTGATCGTCTGCAGCCGCTGGCGGCGACCCGTCAGCACCTTGTGCGGGTAGGCCTGGTGGCCGACGTCCCAGACGAGGCGGTCGTGCGGCGTGTCGAAAACGTAATGGAGGGCCACCGTGAGCTCGACGGTGCCGAGTCCTGCGGCGAAATGGCCGCCCATCTGGCTGACGGTCTGGATCAGGAATTCGCGCAGCTCGCCGGCCAGCGGCGCCAGCTTGATCTCCGGCAACTTGCGGAGGTCCGACGGCGCCTCGATGCGCGTGAGCAGTGGATACAGATCGGGGCGCGACATTTCAGTAATTTTACACCGCCGCGGTCCCGGGCCGTCCGTTTAACGGTTCCGGGTGAGCAACCAGCGGGACAAGTCGGCCAGCGGGCTGTCCTGCCAGCCATGCTCGGCAAGCTGCCGGTTGGCTTCTTCGTGCAATTGGCGCACCCGTGCCCGGGCGGCTTCCAGACCCGCAATCGCAGGGTAGGTGGGCATGCCGCGGGCTTCGTCGCTGCCTGGCGGTTTGCCGATGACCTCCACGTCGCCCTCGACGTCGAGGATGTCGTCCTGCACCTGGAAGGCCAGGCCCACGCGATCGCCAAAGATGCGCAACGCCGAGAGCTGGTCGGCACCGAGTCCCGGCCTGCAAAGTGCGGCCATCAGCACGCTCGCGCGGATGAGCGCTCCGGTCTTGAGCGCGTGCAATCGCTCGAGATCGGCCACGGTGAGCGAGCCGCCTTCGGCGGCGAGGTCGAGCGCCTGGCCGCCGGCCATGCCGGCGGTGCCGCTCGCGACGGCGAGCGTATCGATGATGCGCACGCGGATCGCGGCATCAGCCGGCAGGCCCGGATGCGACGCCAGCAGGTGAAACGCCAGCACCTGCAGCGAGTCGCCCGCCAGGATCGCAGTCGCTTCGTCGAATCGCTTGTGACAGGTCGGTCGGCCGCGACGCAGGTCGTCGTCGTCCATCGCCGGCAGGTCGTCGTGCACGAGCGAATAGCAGTGAATCAGCTCGACGGCACAGGCTGCCGCGTCCACCTGTTCGAGCGGAATGCCAAGTGTCGTCGCAGTCGCGTAGACGAGGGCCGGACGGATGCGTTTGCCGGGTCCGAGAACGCTGTACCGCTGCGCGGCGTGGAGCCGGCCGGGCGCTGCCGTTGCGGCGGGGAGCCATGCGTCGAGTTCACGCTCGACCCGCAGGCACCAACGCTCGAGCAACAGGGCCAGCGGTTCACGCGGCAAGCAAGCCGCTGGCTGCGAGGTCATGCGTCGTCGGGCTCGAACGGTTCGGGCGCGGCCGTGGCCGACTTCTGCAGCAGGATCTCGACTTTCTGTTCAGCCTGCTTGAGCGAGGTCTGGCAGTCGCGGGCGAGGGCGACGCCGCGCTCGAAATGCTTGAGCGCGTCCTCCAGCGACAGGTCGCCGTGTTCGAGCTTGTCGACGGTTGCCTCGAGGTCGCCCAGGGCGCGCTCGAAGTCTGGGGGGGTGGCGGGCGTTTCGGTCACTGGCGGGGGCCTCCGGAGGGCGGGAAGCCTTGCACAGGGGTCCGCATGGGTCAACGCACTCCGTCCTTGCCTCGCGGACAGGCCCTTGCGGCGACCACGACTCGCCAAACCCGGCCGAGAGGGCTACCGTTTTATGGAGGGCTGGATATTTCCGCGTTGACTGTGCTTTGGACTTAGTCTACTAAATGCCGAGCGCCGCTTGGGCAGTCGGCGTCACCCTCGTACTACATCGCAAACAAACGACACAGAGGCTAGACAGACATGGCGACGTTGAAGGGCAGCAAGACCGAAGGGAACCTGAAGGCCGCGTTTGCCGGCGAATCGCAGGCCAACCGCCGTTATCTCTATTTCGCACAGAAGGCCGACATCGAAGGCTTCAACGACGTGGCTGCCGTGTTCCGCTCGACGGCGGAAGGCGAGACGGGTCACGCGCATGGCCATCTCGAATACCTCGAGGCTGTAGGCGATCCGGCCACGGGCCTGCCGATCGGCTCGACCTCGAACAACCTGAAGGCATCGATTGCCGGCGAGACGCACGAGTACACCGACATGTACCCGGGCATGGCAAAGGCCGCCCGCGACGAGGGCTTCGACGAAATCGCTGACTGGTTCGAGACGCTGGCGAAGGCCGAGCGCTCGCATGCCAACCGCTTCCAGAAGGCGCTCGACGTCCTCTGATCGGGCCTCCGGGCACGTCGCCTGGATGACAGCGGCTCACGGGGAGGGCGGGCTTGGGCCCGCCCTCTTGCCTTGAGCTAACAACCGGTCCCGCAACATCTGTGTCGGGGAACGCGTCATGACCGAAGAAACCAGCACCGTGACCGCGGGCATCGCCACGCGCGAAGGCAGCCTGTCGCGGCCGACCCGCCATCCCATCGCTTGGCGCGAGCCCGGGTATTTCGACGAAGACAAGCTGGTTCACGAACTCGAGCGCGTGTACGACCTCTGCCACGGCTGCCGTCGCTGCTTCAGCCTGTGCAACTCGTTTCCGCTGTTGTTCGACGCGATCGACGCCTCGCCGTCCGGTGAACTCGATGGCGTCGACAGGAAGGTGTTCTGGGAGGTCGCCGATCACTGCTACCTCTGCGACATGTGCTACCTGTCGAAATGCCCGTACGTGCCGCCGCACCCCTGGAACATCGATTTCCCGCACCTGATGCTGCGCGCGAAGGCAGTCAAGTTCAGGCAGGGCGGAGCACGCATGCGCGACAAGATCCTGAGCTCGACCGACATGGTCGGAACGCTCGCTGGCATTCCGGTCGTGTCGCAGATCGTCAACAAGGTAAACAGCACGGCGTTCGGCCGTCGCATGCTCGACAGGACGCTCGGCGTGCACCCCGAAGCGCCGATTCCCGATTACCACAGCACGTCGGGCCGCACGCGCGTCGCGCGGGGACACAAGCCAGACACGATCGTGGTCAAGTCCACGACGGAAACGCGGGGCAAGGTCGCGCTGTTCGCGACGTGCTACTGCAACCGCAACGAACCGGACATCGACGACGATCTCGCCACGGTGTTCCGCCACAACGGGATTCCGGTCACCGTCGTGCCGCAGGAGAAGTGCTGTGGCATGCCGAAGCTCGAACTCGGCGACCTCGAGTCCATCCAGCGCGCGAAGGAAGTGAATATCCCCGCGCTGGCCGCGATGGTGGAGCAGGGGTACGACCTGGTCGCGCCGATCCCGTCGTGCGCATTGATGTTCAAGCAGGAGTTACCGCTGCTGTTTCCCGAGGATGAGCAGGTGCAGAAGGTGCGGGCCGCGATGTTCGATCCGTTCGAATACCTCGCGCTGCGCCACAAGGCAGGGCTCCTGCGCACGGATTTCGCGAAGCCGTTGGGCAAGGTCAGCTACCACGTGCCGTGCCACCTGCGCGTGCAGAACCTCGGGCTCAAGACGCGCGACGTGTTGCAGCTGATTCCGGGCACCGAGATCGAGCCGATCGAACGCTGCTCGGGTCACGACGGCACCTACGGCGTCAAGAAGGAATACCGCGAGACCTCGATGAAGATCGGCAGGCCCGTGTTCAACAAGGTGAAGAACGCCGCACCCGACTACTATGCGAGCGACTGTCCGATGGCAGGGCACCAGATTGAGTCCGGACTCGGCGCCGATCCGCAGCCGCCGACGCATCCGTTAAAGCTGCTGCGCATCGCGTATGGTCTCTGACACCGGACTCTTGAGATTGCAACGACCATGACGACCAACACCACGACTGTGCGCGGATTCCAGAAGCTGTCGCCTGGAGATCTATTCAGCCTCGAGCAGTATTCGAAACAGCGTCCGCAGTTCCGTCCTCAGGTGCTTGCGCACAAGAAGCGCCGTACGCTGCAGGTCGGCCCGAATGCGACGATCCTGTTCGAAGACCGGCTCACCGTGCAGTACCAGGTGCAGGAGATGTTGCGCATAGAGCGGATTTTCGAGTCCGCCGGCATTGCCGACGAACTCGGCGCCTACAACCCGTTGATTCCGGATGGCAGCAACTGGAAAGCCACGCTGCTGATCGAGTACCCGGACGCGGAGGAGCGCAAGGTCGCGCTCGCCCGGCTCAGGGGAGTGGAGGACCGCTGCTGGGTGCAGGTCGCAGGGTACGAGCGCGTGCATGCGATTGCCGACGAAGACCTCGAGCGCGAGAACGACGAGAAGACGTCGGCCGTGCATTTCGTGCGTTTCGAGCTGACGCCGGCAATGGTCGCAGCGACGAAGAATGGTGCGGAAATCGGAGTAGGGATCGACCATCCGAATTACCGGCATGCGGTTGAACCGGTCGCTCCGGTGATTCGCGACGCTTTGGTCGCGGATCTCGCGTAGGCAGTCGCCAGCGTTTACGCGGCCCTCAGC
>JBAVIQ010000220.1:0-1843 GCA_049687035.1 Steroidobacteraceae bacterium | reverse complement strand
GACCAGTGCCGCCCCGTCCTCCGCCACCAGGAAACGGAAATCCTTGGCAGCGACGCGCTTGGTGATGGCCTCAGGCGCCAGTTCTTGCAGGTAGAGAGCACGTCCCTTCCCGGTGAACTCATCGACTATGAACTGGAGTGCAACCGCCTGCGCCAGTTCACTGATGCGCTGCGCATCCTTGATCGTGGCGCGCCGGATCTTGACTACCTTAGCATTCATGCGATGCACCCGTGATCAACTTCGACAGGCGATGGAGAAACGCATTCTAGTCCTATTACCCCAACGGTGCCCGCACGACACCTGCTCGAATCGGGCACAGGCCGGGGCCTGCGGCCGATTTCCGATCTTTGTAATCGCACCGTCAAGAATGTCCTGTAAACCAGCGCCGGAATCGCTCATTCAGGAGGTCGACTCACATGACGAGCTTCCGGCAGGCTTTAGCCACGCAGCGCTGGGATGACCACCGCTACTACCACCACAGCCTCGTCAACCAGTCCCTGCACCTGGTGAGTGCCACGAGCTTTCTCTGTTCCTACGTCCTGATGTTCGTCAATCCGGCGGTCGCAGCACTGGTCGCGTGGCTCGTCTCGATGACGACCCGCCAGGCCGGCCATTTCTTCTTCGAGCCCAAGGGCTACGACACAGTCAACCAGGCGACCCACGAGTACAAGGAAGCGATCAAGGTGGGTTACAACCTGCGCCGCAAGATCGTGTTGCTGGCGATCTGGGCCGCTTCACCTTTGCTTTTGGTGCTCGAGCCGACGTTGTTCGGAGTGTTCACCCCGCACGCGGGCGCCGCTGAATTCTGGACTCACGTCGGCCAGGTCTGGCTCATCGTGGGGCTGGGCGGGCTGCTGTTCCGCACGGTGCACCTCTTCTACCTCAAGGACGTGCAGACCGGTCTTGTCTGGTGCACGAAGATCCTCACGGACCCTTTCCACGACGTGAAGCTCTACCACAAGGCGCCGCTGTACCTCATCCGCGGGGAACGGCCGGAGCCTCCGACGGGGACGGTGGCATCGCACTGACCGGTGGGCGGCCGATGCACGCGCGCACCATCTCGCGCGCGATGCGGCGCTTGATTGCTCGATTGCTCAGCTCGGCGCCATGCCACCACCAGCCGTCCATGTCCATCGCCTTCGCGCCTGCCACGATCCGCTCGGCCACGGCCTCGAAATCCGCGTCCGTGTAATTGAGGCTGAAGATGAACCGGCCCGTACCGACCCAGCTGAGGGCGAGTCCTTGCGCACGCAGGTAGAACTGCAGCATCCAGTTGTAGCGCGATGGTCGCGTGTAGCACACGGTCCAGATCGTCGACAGGTTGCGGACCTGGACGGGCAGGCCGGCGTCACTGAGGCGCTGGTTCAACCGCTCGGCGCGCGCGTTCCAGAGCGCATCGAGATTTTCATAAAGACGATGGATCCCGGGGCTGCGCTCGAGACGCAGCAGAAATTCGTTCATCGCACCCATCACGTACGGATGCGAGTTGAAGGTTCCGCGCGCAAAGCAGATGTCCGCCGGGCGATCTTCGCGGAAGCGCTTCATCAGCGAGGCCTTGCCGCAGAGCACGCCGACGGGCAGTCCTCCGCCGAGCGTCTTGCCGTAAGTGACCATGTCGGCCTGGACGCCGAAATACTCCTGCGCGCCGCCGGGTGCCAGACGGAAGCCGACGAATACCTCGTCGAAGATGAGCGGGATGCCGCGCTCGGTGCAGACATCGCGCAGGCGCTGCAGCCAGGTGCCGTATTCCTCGCGGTCGAAATGAGCCTGGCGCGCGCTGTCCACCAGCGTCGAGTCTCCCGGCGCGCCTGCATTGGGGTGCAGCGCCTGCAAGGGATTGACC
>JBAVIQ010000219.1:0-11399 GCA_049687035.1 Steroidobacteraceae bacterium | reverse complement strand
GGCCGGTGCAGGACGGCACGGTCCTCGCCAGGTTCGGTCAGCCCCGCGCGGGGGGTTCGATGCGCTGGCAGGGCATGCTGATCGGGACGGAGCGCGGCGCCCGGGTGCGTGCGCCTTACGCGGGGCGCGTCGTGTACGGCGACTGGCTGCCGGGCATGGGGCTGATGCTCGTCATCGATCATGGCGGCGGCTACATGAGCCTCTATGGCCACAACGAAGAGCTGTTCCGCAAAGTCGGTGAGACCGTCGCTGCCGGTGACGTCATCGGGTCCGTGGGCGACTCCGGCGGCCACAGCCAGCCTGCCCTCTACTTCGAAGTCCGTCGCGGCAAGATGCCGGTCGACCCGCAGAACTGGCTCACCCGGAAATAGGCTCTGCATCACGGTTTGGTCCCTGTTTCTTCTGGATCATTCCGTTCCAGATCAGATTCGTTGCCCAGAGGATGGGCTGGGACCGATGGCTGCAACCGCAGATACACTTTCCGATGCGCCGGAGCTGCTGAACGGCACGTCACTCGACCCGTACGGGCAACTGCTCAAGATGCTGTTGCCGCGTGCGCATTCCATCGTCGTCTACGACCGCCTCGGCGTGACGGTCTGGGCCAGCGAAGACAACGACGACATCGAACTGCAAGCCCTGCAGCAGCACGCCCAGGCCGCCGAACTCGCGGAACCCGGCGTGATGGGCGCGGGCTTCGCGGAACCGCTGCCGGGCGAGCAGGTCGCCTATTTGTTCCTGCTGCGCAACGGGGCCGGCGGGCTGCTCGGCAGTGTCGGCATGGTGAGCCGCGAGTCGAACCGCGATCCGCGGCCTTTCACGCTGGTGCATGGACTCCTGCGCCCGGCGCTGCAGTGCCTCGAGCGCGAGCTCGCGTCGCAGTCGAACATCGGCACCCTGCAGCGCAGTCTCGTCGTTCGTGACCAGGACCTCGAGTTGCTGCTCGGAGCGGCGCACGAGGAATCAGAGGGCGGCAATTCGACGGACGACTTCGCGAAGCTGGTGCAGGGTTGCGTCGACCATCTCGGTTGCGCTGTCGGCGCACTCCTGGTCCCGGACAAGAACATCGCCGTCTGCCGCACGGCAACCGACACGCCGCCGCGTGTCGGCGCGGAGATCCTGACGCGCACGCATCGCCAGGTGCTCGGCTGGGGCCAGCTGCACCGGCAGACGATGACGTCCAATGAGCCGCACGATTCCGGGCCATTTGCGAACATTCCCTACAAGATCCTCGCCTGCCCCGTGACGCACGGTGCCCAGCGCGTGCACGGCGTGCTCGTGCTGTTCAAGCCTCTGCAAGCGCCGGACTTCGACCTGCGCCAGGTGCGCATCGTCGAACTGCTCAGCCGCCGCGTCGCCTACATCCTGTTGAATTCGTACGACCCGACGTCGGGCCTGCTGACGCGACCAGCTTTCGAGAAGCGCGTCAACCTCGTGCTGACGCCACAGGCGCTGCAGAAGGACAACTGCGTCATCTACGTCGACATCGACCGCCTGCACGTGCTGAACGAGAACCTCGGCATGCACGTGGGTGATTCGGTGATCGTGCGCGTCGCCGAGGTCATCCGGCAGAGCCTCTCGCCACGCATGCTCGCGTCCCGCATTTCGGGCGACCGCTTTGCCATCTTCGTGCCCGAGTCGTCGATCGACACGACGCATGACATCGCCGACAACCTGCGGCTTTCGTTCGAGCGGCTCGGCTTCCTGCGCGAGCGGCAGCAGGTCGAGGTGACCGCGAGCCTCGGTGTGGCGAACATCATCGAGGGCAACCATCCGCTGTCGCACGCGCTCGCGTCCGCAGAGATCGCATGCAAGGCCGCCAAGGATCGCGGTCGCAACCGGGTCGAAACGTATTTCGACGGCGACCAGAGCATCGTGCGCCGCTACACCGACCTGACGCTCATCGCCACGGTGCGCTCGGCGTTGCTGGACCAGCGCTTCCAGCTCGAGGCGCAAACCGTCGTGCCGTTCGACGACGCGCCCGCAACGCCTAAGTTCGAGCTGCTGCTGCGCATGAGCGACGAGAAGGGCGAAAGCATACCGCCGGAAAAATTCCTCTCGGCCGCGGAGCGCTACCAGCTCGCACCTGCAATCGATCGCTGGGTCGTGCGCCGCACGATCGAAATGCTGGCGCCGCATGCAGCGCGGCTGCACGAAATGCAGGCGTGTTTCGCGGTGAACATTTCGGGCCAATCGCTCGGGGACGCAGATTTCGCCGTCTTCATGGATACTGCGCTGCGCGACAGCAAGCTGCCGCGCGGACTGTTGTCGTTCGAGGTCACCGAGACGGCGGCTGTCGCCAACATCGTGCGCGCGGAGGCGCTGATCCGCCGATTGCGCGACCTGGGCAGCAACGTCGCCCTCGACGATTTTGGCCGCGGCTTGAGCTCGCTCACCTACCTGAAGACGCTGCCGGTCACGCACCTCAAGATCGACGGCATTTTCGTCCGTGACGTCGTGACCGACGACCGCTCCCAGGCGATGTTGAGTGCCATCGTCCAGCTCGCCCGCGCCATGAAGCTCAAGACCGTGGCGGAATGCGTCGAAAGCGAGGCGATCTGGCAGGCCACCCGGGCCTTGGGGGTCGATTACGGGCAGGGTTTCTACATCGGACGGCCCATGCCGCTCGAGAAGGTGCTAGGCGCACTGGTTGGCGCTAACATGGAGCGCTCCGCCGACACCAAGACCGCCTGACCCAAGTGACTGCCCGTCCGCACATCCTGCTGACCGCCGTGGCCGGCATTGCCCTGGGGTACGGCCTCGCCCTTGCACCGCAGTGGTTGACCGCCCCGCGGGCGGTCCCGCGCGCCGCGGCTGCGACAACCGCGAAGCCGATGCCTGCCCATCAGTTGCTCGACGAAGTGGTGGGCCGCATCCGTCGCGAATACGTTCAGCCGGTCCCCGACTCGACCTTCGACGCGGCCGCCGTCAAGGGCATCGTCTCCAACCTCGATCCGCATTCCGCTTTTCTCGACGCCGCCGAATACGACGAGATGCGTGCCGCGACGACCGGCAGTTACACCGGCGTGGGTATCGAGGTTTCGGCTCAGGATGGCCGCGTGGTCGTCGTGACACCGATCGAAGGCTCGCCCGCCGCGAAAGCCGGTGTGCATTCTGGCGACGTCGTGCTTGCCGTCAACGACCGGCCCGTCACCGCCGACAAACTCGACGAGACGATCGGCCGCATGCGCGGCGTGCCGGGCACGCAGGTCAAGCTTGCAGTCGGCCGCAAGGGCGAACCGGAGCCGCTGCTGTTCACGCTCGAGCGCGGCGAAGTGCACGTGCATTCGGTGCGCGCGGTGCCGCTGCCTGGTGACTTCGGGTACGTCCGCATCACGCAGTTCAGCGACTCCACGCCGGATGACCTCGTGCAGGCCCTGTCGACGCTCGTGCACCACGCGCCAAAGGCGGCGTTCCATCCGTTGCGCGGTCTCGTGCTCGACCTGCGCGGCAATCCGGGCGGGGTGCTCGAATCGGCCGTGAGCGTCGCCGATGCCTTCCTCGATTCCGGCGTGATCGTGCGCGCCGACGGGCGCACGCCGGAGTCCCGCTTCGAGATGTCCGCGACGCCGGGCGATGCGCTCGACGGCCAGCCGCTGGTCGTGCTGGTCGACGGCGGCTCAGCGTCGGGGTCGGAGATCGTTGCCGGCGCGCTGCGTGATCACGGCCGCGCGACGTTGATGGGCGAGCGCACCTTCGGCAAGGGCTCCGTGCAGACCGTCATCCCGTTGCGCGACGGCCAGGCGCTGAAACTGACGACCTCGCTCTACTTCACGCCGTCCGGCACGTCGATTCACGAACGCGGGATTCAACCTGACATTGCGATCGGTCCGACGGAAGGCGACCAGGCACGGCACACGCCGGTGACGCCGATGAAGGATGCCGCCGTCCTCACGGCCCTCCAGTACCTGAGAGACCGCGGGCTCGGCACGCACTACGCGGCGGTCAAGACCGCGTCAGCCGCGCAGCAGCGCTGACACGGCTCCGATCAGCGCCCCGATCAGCAGGGCGAAGATCGGCAGCATGCTGAGCCCGAAGCCGGGGCCGCGCTTCGCGGGATCTGCCACGTAGCTGCGCAGGTACACGAAGCGACCCACCACGTAAATTGCACCCAGGACCGCGGCCCACGTCGGGCTCACGTAGTGCGCGAACAGCCAGAGTCCCGGCAGCAGCGCGATCAACAGCTCGAGCGTGTTCATCTGCACGCGGAAATAGCGCTCGAAGACCGGGTGTCCCGTCACCGCCGGACCGTTCACCCCGAACTTGCCGCGTGCCCGCCCGACCAGGATCGCAAAGAAGATGTACTGCATGAGCGCGAGCACGGCGACGATGGCGACGAATTCCATGGCTTCTCGATTCCGGGGCGGCCGGGATGGGTGTGACGGGCAGCAGATTCCATTACCATCGCGCGCAGGTCAACTGATGGCGCCCCGCGCCGTCCAGAAAGGAGCGCTCGACATGGTTGGATTCCTGCTGCGTGCCGCGATTTCCGCGCTGGGCCTGTGGGTGGCCAGCCAGCTGCTCGACGGGCTGCACTTCACGACGCCGTCCAAGCTCGCGCTGGCCGCGGTGCTGCTCGGTATCGTCAACGCCTTCGTGCGTCCGCTCGCGTTCATCCTGACGCTGCCGATCACGATCGTGACGCTCGGCCTGTTCCTGCTGGTGCTGAACGCAGGCATGGTCGCGCTGGTGGCGTGGGTGGTGCCCGGCTTCACGATCTCGAGCTTCTGGACCGCCGTGGGCGCTGCGATCATCGTCAGCATCGTCTCGTGGGCCGCTTCGGGCCTGATCGGCTCGTCGGGCAAGTTCGAGAAGTTCTCCACTCGCCGCTGAGGCTCAGCCGCTAGAAGTAGCGGTGCGGCATCGTCACCAGCACGACGCCGCCCAGCACCACGAGCATGCCCAGCATCTGCTGCGGCGTGAGCGTTTCGCCAAGCACGATCCAGCCCAGTACCGTCGCGATGGCCGGGTTCACGTACGCGAACGTGGCGACGTGATCCGTGCGTGCGTTCTTCATCAGCCACGTGAATGCGGTGTACGTGATCGCGGAGGTGAACACGGCGAGGAACACGATCGCGATCATCCCGCGCCATTCCCAATGCCAGTCGGGAAGCTCGCCGGTCGCGATGCCGGCGGCGCCGAGCAATACGCCACCGACGAGCATGATCATGGCGTTGAACGCGATCGGTCCGAGCAGCAGCGTCGTGTTGCGGTAGACGATCGTGCCGGAAGCCCAGACGAAGGCCGCGGCCAGCACCAGCAACTGCCAGCCGATGTGCGGCGTGAGCTGCATTTCCTTTGGCCAGACCAGCAGCGCAACCCCGACGAAGCCGAGCGACAGGCCGACCAGGCTCGGCACGGACAGCTTCTGGCCTTTCGGGCCGAGCGTGCCGAGCCCCGCGATCCAGAGCGCCATGCTCGAGTTGAGCAGCGCCACTTCGTTCGACGGGATGTACTTGAGCGCAAAGGTCGACGAACCGCTGGTGAGTGCGATCAGCACGAGCGAGAAGAAGAAGACCTGCTGCCACTCGCGCAGCGAGCCTGGCAGGCGGTTGCCGCGGTACAGCGCGAGGCAGAGCAGCAGGACGCCGCCGATCAGCGAGCGCAGTGACGTGAACAGCAAGGGCGGCAGGTCGCTGACGCCGACGCGACCAACGAGGAAGCTTGATCCCCAGACCAGGTAGACGAGCGCGAAGCACGCGTACAGGCGTGCCCTGAAGCCGGTCATCGTCCGGGCCGTCGCCGGGCTTCGCGTAGTCTCACCATCCGTGTGAACTCATGCGGCTCGACTGACGCCGACGCGGTACAGCCAGAACGCAAGCCCGGCGACGACGGCGAGACCGAGGCCTTCGCCGAACTGCAGCCCCGACCCGAGTGCCAGCACATCGGCGCGGCCCGACATCACGATCGGGATGGCGATGAAGATCCCCATCAGTGCCTCGCCCGTGATCAGGCCGGCCGCAAACAGTACTCCGTTCTGCTTCGCACGCTCCGCCTGCGGCGAATCGTCGCTGATGCCAAGCCTGCGCTCGACGAGGTGCGCGATCAGGCCGCCGACGAAGATCGGCACAGACAACTCGAGCGGCAGGTAGATGCCCACCGCCACGGCGAGCACGGGTGCGCGGAACGGCGCCTTGACGCGCTTGAGGTATTCGTCGACGAGGATGATACCGACGCCGATCAGCGCGCCGATCGAGATCATGCCCCAGGGCAGTTCGCCGCCGAACATGCCCTTGGCGACCGAAGCCATCAACGTGGCCTGCGGGGCTATCAGTGCATTTGGATGTTCGGCAGTGGGCGCGCCGATGCCGTAGGCCTTGAGCAGCAGGTTGAGTACGGGAGCCATCACGAGCGCGCAGCTGGCAGCACCGATCGCCAGCATCACCTGCTGCCGCCACGGCGTGGCGCCGACGAGTTGCCCGGCTTTAAGGTCCTGTAGGTTATCGCCGCCGATGCAGGCCGCGCAGCACACGACCGAGCCGATCATGATCGCGGCCACGGGACCCAGTGCGGCCCCGCGTCCCATCAGCGCGACCAGCAGCAGTGACGCGAACAGGATCGTGCAGATGGTGATGCCGGAGACCGGATTGTTCGATGAGCCGACGAGGCCGGCCATGTACGCCGAGACCGACGTGAACACGAAGCCCGCGACGATCATGATCACGGTCATCACCAGACTGATGCCGATGTTGTCCACGATCAGCTGGTAGAGAATCCAGAGCGGAATCGTGAACAGCACGAGACCGATCAGGATCGCCTTCATCGGCAGGTCCTGCTCGGTGTGCGAGGTGGCCCGTGTCGCACCGGCACGCGTGGCCTCGAGGCCGCTGCGGATGCCCGAGGCGAGCGAGCTGCGGATCGACACCAGCGCCCACATGCCGCCGACGAGCATCGCGCCCACACCGAGGTAACGAACCTGCGCCGACCAGATGGCGTTGGCCATCGTCTCGGCATCGGCGCCCGCGAGCTGCTGGGCCAGCGGCGCGTTGTCCTGCAGGAACCAGGCCGCGTAGATCGGGATCGCGACGCTCCACGAAATCATGCCGCCGATGAGGGCGAGCGCGCCGATGTTGAGGCCCACGATGTAGCCGACGCCGAGCAGCGCGGGCGAGAGATTGGTGCCGAAGTAGGCGAGCCACTTGCCGAAGACGCCGCTCGCCGCCGCCGTGTCGGGGATCATGCGCAGGCCACTGCCGGCCGCGAGCTTCGCGAGGCCACCGCCGAGGGCCGCCAGCCCGAGCAGTTTGACGCCCTGCGCCGGGTTGTCGCCGGCCTTGAGCACTTCAGCGGCCGCCACGCCTTCGGGGAACTTGAGGTTCTGCTCGACGATCAGCGAGCGGCGCAGCGGCACCGAGAAGAACACGCCGAGGATGCCGCCGAGGCCCGCGATCGCGAGCACCCAGGCGTAGCGGAAATCGGTCCAGTGCCCGAGGATGACGAGCGCCGGAATCGTGAAGATCACACCGGAGGCGATCGACGATCCCGCCGACGCGCCGGTCTGCACGATGTTGTTCTCGAGGATCGTGCTGCCGCCGAGCACCCGCAGGACCGCCATTGAGACCACGGCCGCAGGGATGGCGGAGGCGATGGTGAGGCCGGCGAAGAGGCCGAGGTAGGTGTTGGCGGCGGCGAGCAGGACGGCCAGCACGATGGCGAGGATGATGGCGCGGGGAGTAAGTTGCACGGGGGCCTGAGCTTCGGTCATTGGTGCGTCCCGGCGGGTAAGTTGCGGCATTAGAGAGGCCGGCAGCGGCAAATGCAATGCCGCGATCGGGTTGGCCCGAATCGAATTTTCAGATGAGCGTGATCTATGACCAGTCGAACCATGAATGGATCCATCTTCATCACCGGCGCCGGCGGCGGCATCGGTTCTGCAACCGCACGACGGTTCGCCGCGGAGGGTTGGCACGTCGGTGGCTGCGACCTGCGGCCCGAACCCGTGAATACCCTTGCCGACGCGATCGGGCGCGAGCGCTTCACGCCTTACGTGGCGGATGTGCGGGATCGTGCTTCCGTCGCGTGTGCGATCGATGACTTCGCCGCGCGGCATGGCGGCAAGCTCGACACCGTCTTCGCCAACGCGGGCGTGCTGTTCATGGCCCCTGACGATCAGGTCACGCCCGAGCAGAAAGACCTGCAGGTCGACGTCAACGTCAAGGGAGTGATGCACACGTTCGACGCGGCGTTGCGACATCTCAGACGCGCCGCACCCGGCGCGCACATGATCGCCATGGCGTCGACCTCCGCCGAGTACGGCTCGCCGCATCACGCGGTCTATAGCGCCACGAAGTTCTTCGTGCGCGGCTATACCGAGGCGCTGAACATCGAATACCGGCCACAGGGCATCAACGTCTGTGCCATCTACGTCGCGTACGTCGACACCGGCATGGTGCGGAATGCGCAATGGAAAGCCGCGTCGATCGAGACGATGGGCGTCAAAGCCAAGGCCGATGACGTCGCCGCCATGGTCTGGCGGGCCGCACACCGGCGGCGGGCACACTGGCGCGTCGGCTTCGATGCCAGGATGTCGCACTATGCCGTGCGCCTGTTCGGCAGCTGGGTCGCGCCGATCTACGCGAAACTGATGCGAATCTGAGGCAGTGCCACCGGCATGCACTCCCTCTCCCGCATGAGCGGGAGAGGGATGCCGTGAGAGCCAGCATTCGTGACCCAGGTGACCGGGTTCGGCCAGAACCGGTCGGTCGACCGGCCCGGCAGTGCGTGTTCCCAATTCCGATAAGATAACGCTCGTAACGCGAAGGCACGTACGTCCACTGGGATCCACCGGCGGGGACACTGAGACGCAGGACAATGCGGGCCATCCCGTCGGCACGCCGTCGGTGGCGATTCCGCATTGTGACCGGCAGGAGCTCGAGGCTGATGACTAATCCGTCGAGGGCCATATTCCTGAGCTACGCATCCCAGGATGCAGAGGCGGCGCGGCGTATCTGCGATGCGCTCCGAGGGAACGGCCTTGAAGTCTGGTTCGATCAAAGCGAGCTGCGCGGCGGCGATGCCTGGGACCAGAGAATTCGTCGTGAGATCCGCGACTGCGCGCTCTTCGTCCCGATCATCTCGGCCAACACCCAGGCGCGGCTTGAAGGTTATTTCCGGCGCGAGTGGAAGCTCGCCATCGCCCGCACCCATGACATGGCCGAGGAAAAAGCCTTTCTCCTGCCGGTCGTCATCGACGCTACGAACCCGCAGGAGGCGAGTGTGCCGGAGCCGTTTCGCGCCGTGCATTGGACGCGCCTGCCGGCCAACGAGGTGCCGCCCGCGTTCGTCGCGCGCGTAGCGCAACTGCTGTCGGGCGTTGAGCCTGGGAGACCGACATCGACCCGGCTTGCGCCCGCTGCCGCGGCTTATGTCCACCCTGTCGCGTCCGGGCCAAGCGCGGCCCCGGAACATTCGATCGCAGTGCTGCCATTCGTCAACATGAGCGCCGACAAGGAGCAGGAGTACTTCTCGGACGGCCTCGCCGAGGAACTGATCAACCTGCTCGCCCGAATTCCGGAGCTGCGGGTTCCAGCCCGCACCTCGTCGTTCTCGTTTCGCGGCCGGCCGGTCACTGCCGGCGAGATCGGCCAGGCGCTCAACGTCGCCCACGTGCTCGAAGGGAGCGTCCGCAAGGCCGGTAACCGGCTGCGGATCACCGTGCAGCTGGTACGCGGCGACAACGGCTATCACCTGTGGTCCGAGACATTCGACCGGACCCTGGACGACATCTTCCAGATCCAGGACGACATTGCGCGCGCGGTCGTCGACAAGCTCAAACTGACGCTGCTGGCAGCCGTGCCGAGCGCGAGCACGACGGCGACGAATGCCGAGGCTCACAACCTCTACCTGCAAGGGCAGTACTTCAGGGAACGCGAGACGCAGGCCGACCTCGAAAAGGCGGTCGACTGCTACCAGCGCGCGCTCGCACTGGACGCCGGCTACGCGCGGGCCTGGGCGGGCCTCGCGGCCGTCTACGTACGGCAGGTTGGCAACAGCTACATCGCGCTTGATCAGGGCTATGCGCTCAGCCGGGCTGCAGCCGAAAAGGCCATCGCGCTGGATCCCACCCTCGGCGACGCCTACTCCTCGCTCGGCGTCGTGCTGGTGAATGTCGATCATGACTGGCGTGGCAGCGAAGCGCGCCTCGCCCGCGCCTGCGAGCTCGACCCCGGAAACTCGGTGTTGTTCCTGGTCACGGCTACCATCCGGCAGGCCTTGGGGAACGCGGAGGAAGCGGTAACGTTCCTGCGGCAGGCACTTGGTCGCGATCCCCTCAACCTGCTGGCCCGGCGCTATTTCGCCCGAATGCTGTACTACTCGAACCGTCTGATCGAGGCGGAAAGGGAGATTCGGCAAGTGCTTGAACTCAGCGCCGGTTACCCGGTGGCTCACTACGAACTCGGCCGGATTCTGTTGGCGCAAGGAAAGCTGAACGCGGCAGTTGCCGCATTCGAGGCAGAGGCCACTCCGGGCTGGCGGACGTTCGGCCTGCCTCTCGGGTATCACGCGCAGGGCCGCGACACGGCAGCTCGAGCCGCGCTCGCCGACATGCAGCGCCAGTCGACGGGCGCCGAGTTCCAGATCGCCGAAACCCACGCCTACCTGGGTGATGCCGACCAGGCGTTTCGATGGCTGGAGGCTGCGGTCGCCAGTAAGGATCCCGGGATCATGTGGCTGCAGGGCGATCCACTGCTCAGTGGACTGATCGGCGACCCACGCTACGCGGCCCTCCTGCGCAAGCTGAATCTGTCGCAGTGACCCGCCGGAGAAGGCCCGGTGGATCTCGCCACCGCCCGAGCGCCATGCCGTGCCGCGTGCGAGGGGTTTCTTACTCATCGAAGGCGAGTCGATCGACCCTGGGCTAGGCTATGACGATGTCGGTAGTCTCGTCGGGTGCAGAGTTGCGAGAGGAGTTCCATGACACTTCCTGGTGCTGAATGACCCCTTTTGAATATGTCAGCGTGCTGCTGTCGATCGTCATATCGCTTGCACTCACGCATCTATTGATCGGCATCACGAGGATCATCAAGGCAGGCGTGAGCCGTTGGTCCATACCGCTGGTCGGATGGATCGGTTTCATGGCGTGCCCGAAGTCGAGGTCAAGGAACCGGTTGATCTCGCGGCCCATCATGCCGCCATACGACGCAAGTTTCTTACCGGCTTTTTTTCTACCTGATCCTTGGGCATCTCGCGAACCTGATGCTGGCGGGGTTTCAATCGTCGACCGTGAAGTTGCTTGGAATCGCCCAGATCAGTCTCATCGTCACAGCCTGGATGTTCGAATCCCCACGCATCCAGCTGGGCGTCATTGCGGCCATGTATCTGCTGACAGCCTGGTACGCCTTGAATTTCATCCCCGCCCTGTAGCGGTACCCATGAGACGCGCTGCGAGGGCCTATGAGAGG
>JBAVIQ010000218.1:0-2991 GCA_049687035.1 Steroidobacteraceae bacterium | reverse complement strand
CGTACCTGGTCGGCATGTGGATCACGCTGCAGGTCGCCCAGGTCACGTTCGAGCCACTGCGATTCCCCGGATGGTGGATGACGGCACTGACCATCCTGGCGGTGATCGGCTTGCCGATCGTCATGGTGCTGGCGTGGACCTACGAGATCACGCCGGAAGGCGTGGTGCTCGACGCAGGGGTCGATGGCACGGGCGTCATGCGCAGGCTGCCGCGTCCGCGTCAGTCCATCGCGCCTGCCATCGTCGCGGGTGTTGCGCTGATGGCGGCGGTCACGGGCTTTGCGTGGTGGCGCTCGCTCGACGTTCCCGCGACCACTGGCGCCAATGCTCCACCCCCGCTGGAACCCGGGGCCCGCTCGATCGCCGTGCTGCCCCTGGTCGACATGAGCTCGGGCGGCGGGAATGCCTACCTGGGCGACGGTCTGAGCGAGGAACTCTCGACGAAGCTCGCGCAGATTCCAGGCATGCGCGTCGCAGCGCGAACTTCAGCTTTCGAGTTCAAAGGCAAGAATCTCGACGTACGCAAGATAGGCCAGTCGTTGGGCGTGCGGCACGTAATCGAGGGCAGCGTGCGTCGCAACGGCGACAACGTGCGTGTCACGGTGCAGCTGATCGACACCGCGACGGGTTACCACGTCTGGGCCGGCAATTTCGATACGGCCTGGCGCGATGTCCTGGAGCTGCAGGACGACATCGCCCTCTCGGTGACGGACGCGTTGCAGGTCGTCCTCAAGGACACGGATCGACGTCGCGGCGACGGCAAGGAACGCCAGCTCGATACGCGAGCCATCGACCCGTACCTGGCGGGCCTCGGCGCCCTGCGCCAGCCGGGCGATCTCAGCAGGCTCAAGCAGGCCGAGACGTCGTTCAAGGCGGCGATCGACATCGATCCCGAGTTCGCAGGAGCCTACGCGGGGCTCTGCCGGACCTACGCGCGTCAGTTCGAGCGCACGCGTGATCCGGCTCCACTGGCGTCCGCGCAGTCGATCTGCCGCAAGGCCTTGACGCTGGATCCGGCGCTGGTCGAAACGGAGAAGGCGCTCGCGAGCATTGCGCTGGCGTCCGGCAGGTTCGAATCGGCGCAAATGGCCTATGCCAACCTCATCGAGCGCAATGCCCGGGACGCCGACGCACACATCGGATTGGGTGACGTGCTGGCGGGCCTGGGCAAGGGCGCCGAGGCCGAGGCGAGCTATCGACAGGCGGTGGCTGCGGAGCCAGCCTATTGGGGAGCCTATGCGGCGCTGGCTACCTATCTCTTCCAGCGGGGCAAGATCGACGAAGCCACAGTGGCCATGCGCAAGGTCACGGAACTGGTCCCGTCGAGTGCAAATGCCTGGAGCAACCTGGGCGGTGCACTGCAAATGAAAGGCGACTTCAGCCAGGCTTTGGAGGCTTACGGCCGGTCGCTGCAGCTGGAGCCGTCGAAGGATGCCTATTCGAACCTTGCGACAACCTATTACTACCTTGGCCGCTTCCCGGAGGCTATCCAGGGCTACGATCGTGCAGCGACGCTTGGCCAGCACGACTACGTGATTCAGGGAAACCTTGCCGATGCCTTGTGGCAGGCCGAAGGCAGGCGTAACGAGGCGGCTGCGATATATCGTCGGGCGATCCAGCTGGCCGAGACGGAACTGGCAGCCACGCCCTCCAACCCGACGCTCAAGGCGCAGCTCGGCTACTTATACGGCCGGGTGGGGGAGGCGGACCGCTCGCGGCGCTACCTGTCGGATGCGTTGAACGACGGCCCCGAGATGATTTACGTACAGTACTTCACAGGGGTCGCGGCCGCCGACCGGGGCGACCGCCGGATCGCGCTGCGTGCCGTAGCCGAGCTGGTCCGCATGGGTTACCCGCCGGCCTTGTTGCGTTCCGCACCCGAGTTCCGCAGTCTGCTGCAGGACGCCGAGTTCAAGCGGACCGTTGGCGCCGGCTGACGAATTCAGCGGCGATTGCACGAATGAATCGCATACAAGGGGGACGACAAATGACAAACATCCTGATTCGTCTTGGCTTGGGGCTCACGCTGGCCTGCGCGCTCGTCGTCTTGTCGGGGTGCGTATGCGACCCGGTTAGTGTGACTGCCAAGCCGTCTAAAGCGGATTTCAAGATCACCTTCACGCCTGAGCGTGCCACGAAGCCCACCGGCATGACCATCACCCCGAACGATGGCGATGCCTTCCTGCAGGTCGTCCAGTCTCCTGGTCCTGACGACAACAAGATCCTCTGGTACTCGGACCAGAACTTCCGGATCAAGTTCGTCCAGATTGACGACCAGACGCAACCGCTCAAGCCCGGAAAGGAACTGGGGAACGAGAAGAAGGACTGGAACGACGCATCGACCAAGAACGGGCGCTATGAGTACACACTGAACCTCAAGCAAGGCAATGGCCGCACCAAGGAAACGGTCGGGGCCAAGTACATCGTCCAGCACGTCGCTTCCCTGGTTGATTTCGACCCTGTCATCATCGTCGGACGCTGAGGCGTTGACCGCTTGATCTCCGACCACGCCGAACTCAGTCGCTTCGAACGACTCCTGACGCTCGTCACGCGCGTGCGGCCCGGGGAGGGCCGCGCCGCGTTCCTGTTCTTCCTGCACGGGTTCCTGCTGCTCTCGTCGTACCAGGTCGTGAAGGCGCTGCGCGAAGCCTTCATGCTGACGAAGTTCTCGGCCGAGACGCGCTCTTACGCCGTGGCGCTCATGGCGCTCGTGCTGATGTTCGTCGTGCCGCTGTACGGCTGGGTGCGGCGGCACCTGGACGGCGCGCGGTTGCTGCGCGCGGTCACGATCTTCT
Organism: Steroidobacteraceae bacterium; assembly: GCA_049687035.1. Classification (GTDB taxonomy): domain Bacteria; phylum Pseudomonadota; class Gammaproteobacteria; order Steroidobacterales; family Steroidobacteraceae; genus RPQJ01. Next base: position 196 of record JBAVIQ010000218.1, on the reverse strand, counting down.
TTGTCGTGACGATGCCGCTGTTCGCGCTGCTCGCCCAGTCCGGCGTGTCGATCGCCTTCGCGTTCTTCATCTGGGTTGGCATCTACGGCGTGATGGTCATCTCGCAGATGTGGGCGTTCGCGGCGGACTCGTTCAACGTCAAGAGCGGTCAGCGACTGTTCGTGGTGATCATGCTTGGTGCAAACCTGGGCGCGCT
>JBAVIQ010000217.1:0-7966 GCA_049687035.1 Steroidobacteraceae bacterium | reverse complement strand
ACCGACGACCGCATCGTTTGTGCAACGGCGGCCAACGTGTTCCTGGTGCGCCGCGGTGAACTGCTGACGCCGCAGATCAGTGACTGCGGCGTGTCGGGCGTGATGCGCGAGGTGGTGCTGCGCCTGGCGAAGACGCTTGGCATCCACGTCGAGGTGGGTGACTACACGCTCGACGACGTGGTCCATGCCGACGAATGCTTCCTGACCAACGCCGTGCGTGGCATCCGGCCGGTTGGCTGCATCCTGGGTCTCAAAGACTTCCAGCCGGGCGAGCTGACGGCACGACTGCGCGATGCGCTCGAGACTGCCGCAGAATGAAGTCGGTGCGGCGTACGCTGCTCGCGCTGCTGGCGATCGCCGTGCTCGCCGCCGCCGCCGGCACGCTCTATGTTCGTCACTGGCTGGCCCGGCCGCTCGCGATCGGATCCGAACCGGTCATCATTGAGGTGCAGCCCGGGCAAACGCTCACGGCTGTGTCGCGTCAACTCGCTGCCCGGGGTTTGCTCACCCACCCGCGGCTGCTCGCGCTTTACGGCCGGTTCATCGGCGCCGATTCCCGGCTGCACGCGGGAGAGTTTTCGATCAAGCCGGGCACGTCGCCCCAAGGCCTGCTGCAGGCCTTGGTCAGCGGGGCCGTCGTCCAGCATTCGGTCACGGTCGTCGAGGGCTGGACGTTCCGCGAGTTGCGCAAGGCGCTCGCGGCCGCACCGACGATCGAGCACACGATGCGTGGCATGCGGGACGAAGAAGTCATGCGCGCGCTCGGCGAGGACGGCAAGCCCCCCGAAGGCCTGTTCTTTCCTGACACGTACCTGTTCGGCAAAGGCACCCGCGACATCGAACTGCTGCGCCAGTCGCGCGATCGCATGCGCAAGGAACTGGCGGCGGCCTGGGAGACGCGGCACGAAGACCTGCCGCTCAAGGACGACTACGAGGCGCTGATCCTGGCCTCGATCATCGAGCGCGAGACAGGGCACCCGGACGAGCGCGCGCGCATCGCGGGCGTATTCGTCGAGCGACTGCGCCGGGGCATGCGTCTGCAGACGGACCCGACGGTCATCTACGGGCTGGGCGAAAGGTTCGACGGCAACCTGCGGCGCTCTGATCTCGAACGGGACGGGCCGTACAATACGTACACACGGGTGGGTCTGCCGCCGACGCCGATTGCGCTTCCCGGGGCCGCTTCGTTGCGCGCGGCGGTGCAACCCGACGAGCGCGGCGAAATCTTCTTCGTCGCGACAGGCGAGGGCGACGGCAGGCACACGTTCTCGAAGACGCTGGCGGAGCACGAGGCCGCCGTGCGGCGGTACCTCGTGCGATATCGTCAACAGAACAGCAAAGGTCGTTGAGCAGCGTGCAAGGCAGGTTCATCACGTTCGAAGGCGGCGAGGGAGTCGGCAAGTCGACGCAGATCAAGCGTGCGGCCGCCTGGCTCGAAGCAGCGGGCGTCGGGGTCGTGCTGACGCGTGAGCCCGGCGGCACGCCGAGGGCCGAACAGTTGCGCCGCATCCTGCTCGAGCGCACCGACGAGCCGATGCCGCAGTCGTGCGAGCTGCTGCTGATGTTCGCGGCACGCGCGAGCCACCTCGCCAACTTGATCGAACCGGCCGTTGCGCGCGGTGCATGGGTGCTGTGCGACCGGTTTACCGATGCCACCTACGCTTACCAGGGGGGCGGCCGCGGGGTACCCGCGGCTGACATCGATGCGCTCGTGCGTATCGTGCATCCCCAGCGCCAGCCCGATCTCACCGTGTTGCTCGACGCACCCATCGCCATCGGCATGGGGCGCGCCCACGTGCGCAACGGCACCGATGGGCCTGACCGCTTCGAGTCTGAACGCGCCGAATTCTTCGAACGTGTCCGGCAAAACTATCTGCTGCGCGCGGCGCAGGAACCGGCACGGTTCCGCGTCGTCGACGCGAGCGGCAAACTCGAGCACGTCGAATTGGCCATCCGCGCAGTATTGCAGCCGCTGCTCGCGATCCAGGCGCCGTCGCGATGAGCCAGGACGCGGACGACGACGGGACCAGCGGCAGTGCAGGCGTCGACGAATTCTCACCGTTGCCGATCGACCTGCTGCCGTGGCACGAGTCCGCCTGCGACAAGTTGACTGCGGCGGTCGCTTCCCAGCGCCTGTCGCACGGATTGCTGCTGCAGGGACCGGCGGGCGTCGGCAAGGAGCGCTTCGCATCCGCGCTTGCAGCGGCGCTGTTCTGCACGGGCCGCGGCGAGCGCCTCGAAGCCTGCGGCAAGTGCGCCGAGTGCCAGCTCAGCAGGGCCGGGACGCATCCTGACGTTCACTGGCTGCGAATCCCCGCGGACAAGAAGTCGATCGGCGTCGACCAGGTACGCGAGGTCTGCGAGCAGCTCTCGATGACGAGCATGCGGCGTGGTTACCGTGTGGCGGTGATTGCGCCGGCCGAGAAGATGACGCCGTCGGCGCAGAACGCGTTGCTCAAGACGCTCGAGGAACCTGCGCCACGCACCGTGCTGGTGCTGGTCACTGCGCGGCCGTCTGCGCTGTTGCCCACACTGCGCAGCCGGTGCCAGCGCATCGAGGTGGCGCGTCCTGAGAATGCGCTAGCCGTGCGCTGGCTAAGCGCTGCTCTCGGCAGCGCGCCGCCACCTCGCTTGCTGGCCGTGGCCGGAGGGTCGCCGCTCAAGGCGCTCGCGCTTGCGCCAAATTTCGCGGGTCTCGAAGAACAGATGGCGGGACTGCTCGAAGCTTTGCTGGACCGACGGATCGAGGTCACGCGTGCCGCCGCCGACATGCAGGGCGCGGGGCTGCCGACGCGCCTCGACTGGCTCGAAGCATGGCTCGTAGCCGCCGTCCAGGCCGCGACCGGGGTCGCCAATGAGAATCCCCTCACGTTTCGGACCGGTTCGCTCTTGCAAAGCGCAGCGGCCGAGTTGAACATAACCAAGGCGTTCCAGGTATTGGACCGCTTGCGCGAGGCCCGCCGCCTGCTCGAAGGCTCGGCATCCGCGCCCCTCGTGGTCGAAACCTTGCTGCTCGATTTGCGAGCCGCGGCGTCGGCCCGCTGATGGAGCACTGAGAAGGTAGTGATGAGCCCCGCCCCCGCGCGACAACCGAACAAGCCTGGCCTGCTGACGCTCACCATCAAGGACAAGAGCGCCTTGTACCTCGCTTACATGCCGTTCGTGAAGAACGGCGGGCTCTTCATTCCAACGGGCAGCAACTATCGCCTGGGCGACGAGGTGTTCATGCTGCTCAACCTGATGGGCGAAGACGAGAAACTGCCGGTGGCCGGGCGCGTCATCTGGATGACGCCCAAAGGCGCGCAGGGCAAGCGCACGGCCGGCATCGGCGTGCAGTTCAGCGAGCAGGATCGTGGCACCACCCAGCGCAAGATCGAGTCGTACCTGGCGGGCGCGCTCGGCGGCGACAAGCCCACCCATACGATGTAGCGTCGGACGGGCCCGAGCCCACCGAACCGTGATCAGCGAACCCGGCTGGAGGCCGCAAATGAACTCCTCGATTCGACTGTTGTTTGTTGTTGTCACGCTCTGCAGCTACCAGCCTCTGTCGGCCGCAGAACCTGAGCAGCCTGCGGTCAAGCCTGCCGCTGCCGCAGTTCCGGAGACTCCTGCTGCTCGCGTCGCTCCGTCGGCCCAGGCTGCCAAGCCAGCTGACGTCGCCGCAAAGAAGTCCAGCGACGGTCAGGAAACAGCGGTTGCGCGTGTTCCGCCCGGCTATAAGGCCAGAGAGATCGGCGGTGAGACCGTCTATTGCCGCAAGAGCACTCCGCTCGGCTCGCGCTTTCCCACGCAGGTCTGCATGACGGTGGCCCAGTACGAAGAATCCGTGCATCAGGCCGACGGGCTGCGGCAGGAACTCACCGGCAAGCAGAAGAGTTACTCGATCACACAGTAGGATCGACGTCGGCACAGTCCCTGGACCAGCTGGCCGCGCAATAGTGACTCGTGACGACCCGGAGCAAGAAGGCCGGCAATGCCGGCCTTTCATTTCTGACTGATCGCCAGTGACGCGTCGGTAATTACAGCTTCGTGCCGATCAGCGTATCTGCGAGACCGGTCTCGGCTATGCCGCCGCGCAGCACGTACACTTCGAAACCCCGCTCACTCAGGATGTATGCCGCGGCAGAGCTGCGACGGCCGTTGTCACAGACCACGACGTAGCGGATTGCCGGGTCAAGGGTCTTGATCTTCAGGCGGATGAAGTAGAGCGGCACGTTCAGCGACGGCTCAAAGTGCCAGTGCTCGTATTCGCTCGGCAGGCGCACGTCGAGCCACATGCCGCCCTTCGCGACGATCTGCAGGCCCTGCTCATGGTCGACCCATTGCAGCATCGGCTCGTTGAGCAGGGTGTTGAAGTCGTCCTTGGCGAGGCGCATCAGCACGCCGTCGGTCAGCATCGTGACCGTGGCATTGCGCGTGGCGCCGGAGATGAGGGCTTCCTCACCAAAAGTCTCGCCGATGCCCAGTTCCGCGAGCCGGATGCCTTCGCGGTTGAGTGGCGTCTCGCGGCTTACCGCGCAGCGGCCCGAGACGATCACGTAGAAGAAGTCGCCTTCGCCGCCCTGGCGAATGACCACGTCGCCCGCTGAGTAATCCATCCGCTGCAGGCGCATGAACACGGCTTGCAGGTTGGCCGGTGGAATGCGGTGGAACGCACGGCTCTGCAGCAGCATGGTCATCCAGTCGTCCGCCGCATCGCCGCCGGCGTGCAGTTCGCCGACTTCGTAGATGCCCGTCTGGTCCCAGGTGATCAGGACGTCGAGCATGTCGCTGTCGATCGACAGGTATTCGATCTTTTCGGAGGCCACCCGTGCCGTGCAGTGGCGGGGCAGGATCGGCGCGAGCGCGTGGCTCGCCTCGGGCGTGCCGCCGCGGACCGTGCCGACGATACGGCCTTCCGCCAGCAGTTCGACCACCCCGCTCACGAGGTAGTACGTCCGCTTCTCGGTGTCGCCTTCCTTGAACAGGAGACGGCCATGTGGCAGCTCGCGGATGACGGTCTTGCGCGCGAGCGCCCTCAGGTTCTCTTTCTTGAGCCCGTCGAGCGGTGAAAACGCTCGGAGGACACTCAGTTCGACGGTGGTCGGATCGCTGCTCATGAAGGCCCGCTGCAAAAGATTCAGGATGGTATCACGGCGCGCCGGGACCGCCGAAGTCCGCCCAACCCGGATCCGGTCGGAATCGTGCCCCGTGCTTCGCGGCCAGCGCCTCGAGACGTGCCACGACGTCCCCCACGCCCCGCTCCCGCGCGTAGCGCAAGGGCCCGCCACGGAAAGGGGCGAAGCCCGACCCGAAGATTACACCGGCATCGATGAGGTCGCCGTCTGCCACCACGCCTTCCCGCAGCACTGCCATGGCCTCGTTGACCATGGCCAGCATCAGGCGGTCTTCGAGGTCGTCGGGAGCGTGCACAGAGGGGTCGACCGGCGGCTTCACCGCCTTGCCATCGCGCCATTCATAGAGGCCCTGGCCCGTCTTCTTGCCGAGCTTGCCGGCTGCGACCAGCGGGGCCACGGCGTCAGGCGCAGGTCCACCGCAGGCCGCCGACAGGATGCGGCCGACGTGCAGGCACACGTCGAGGCCAACGACGTCTGCGAGCTCGATGGGCCCCATCGGCATGCCGAATTGCATGGCCACCTCGTCGATCGTGGCGAGCGGCACGCCTGCGCCGGCAGCGAGCATCGCCTCTGTCATGTACGGCATCAGCACCCGGTTCACCAGGAACCCGGGTGCGCTGCGGCAAGGCAGCGGCAGCTTGTCGATGGCTCGCGTGAAGGCGAGTGCAGCGGCGCGGGCTTGCGGCTCGGTGGCGGCCGACTCGACGACCTCGACCAGGGGCATCTGCGCGACCGGGTTGAAGAAGTGCAGGCCAACGAGCCGGCCCGGTACAGCGAGTTGTTCCGAGAGTGGCTCGAGCATCAGGCTCGACGTGTTGGTGGCGAGGAGTGCGCCGGGCTTCAACCGGGGCTCGATGCTTGCGTACAGCTCGCGCTTCGCCTCGGCATTTTCGTAGATAGCCTCAATCACCACGTCGGCGCGATCGATGCCGATGCCAGCAACGTCCGCCTGCAGCCGCGCCAGCTGCTCGGCGGCCCTGCCGGGAACGCGGCTGCGCTTCTCGAAGAAGGCTCGCGCACGATCGAGCGCGGGTTGCACGAACTCCGCGCCGCGGTCCTGCAGCGTCACAGTGAAGCCGCGCAGAGCGCACCACGCGGCGATGTCGCCGCCCATGACGCCTGCGCCGACGACGTGCACATGACCGCCCGTTGGCAGTTCCTTGCCGCCCAATCCCTTCAGCCTTTCCTGCAGGAAGAACACGCGCACCAGGTTGCGTGACGTGGACGTACAGACGAGCCGTGCGACCGACTGGGCTTCGGCCTCGTAGCCCGTGTGCGGACTCGCGCCGTGGCGGCGCCAGAGATCCACGATCGCATACGGCGCGGGGTAGTGTTCCTTGCGCGCCCGCCGGCGAACCTGGCTCTGGATCTTGCCGGCCACGAAACCGCGCACGAGAGGCAGGTTCAGCACGCGCTGACTCAACGGCGCCTTGCGCCGCGTGCGCGGGTGCAGCGCGAGCACTTTCGCGGCGTCACGCAACTGTCCTGCGGGAACGATCTCGTCGACCAGTCCCGCCTGCAGCGCCTTGTCCGGGCGCAGGCTCTTGCCCGTGAGCATCAAGTCCATCGCCGTCGCAACGCCCACCAGCTGCACGGCGCGCACGGTGCCGCCGAAACCAGGATGAATGCCGAGCATCACTTCCGGCAGGCCCAGCGTGACCTTCGTATCGTCGGCACAGATGCGGTGACGGCAGGCCATGGCGAGTTCGAGCCCGCCGCCGAGGCAGTAGCCGTTGATGGCTGCGACGGTGGGGAAGGGCAGGTCTTCGAGCCGCTGCAGCACGCCGTGCGCCGCGCGGATCGATGGCACCGCTGCAGCCGGCTCGCGCACCTGGCCGAACTCGGACACGTCGGCACCCGCGATGAAGCCGCTCTTGCCGGAACAGATGACCAGGCCGGCCGGTCGCTGCTGCTCGGCTTCGTGCAGGCGCTCGTCGAGTTCTTCCATCGCGGCGCGCGAGAGCGAGTTGGCACTGGCGCCGGGTTTGTCGAAGGTGAGCCAGGCGACGCGATCCGCATCGATCTCAAGCGTCCACTGGCGTGCTGTCGAGGCAGTCGCGGAGTTGCTCATCAATCCTCCATGAACCACGCGGACCGCGGTCAGCCCGTGATGTGGAAATCGCAGACCAGCGGCCGGTGGTCGGAAAACGTGACTTCGGGGATCACGAACGAGTCGATCTCGATGCCCTTCGAATACAGGAAGAAGTCAAGTTCCATGCGTGGCTTGCGCGCAGGATACGACGGCAGGCCCGCGACGTTGGCGCTGCGCAGTCCGCTCGCTTCCATGAACAGCAACATCTCGTGCTCGCCCCAGAACGTGTTGAAGTCGCCTGCGACGATCACCGGCTTCGCCGAGTGCTTCACGAGTTCGAACACCTGGCGCAGCTGTGCGTGCCGGTGCCGGAACTTGACCGAGAGATGGACCAGGAACACGCAGACATCGTCGAGTTCGAGTTCGATGATCAGGCGCTTGATGCCGGTGTCGAAGTAGTGGAAACGCTCCCCCTCGACGCGTGGCGCCGCCAGGAAGGCGTTGGACTGCTTGTTCAGGATCGGCACGAACGTGTTGAACGAGTTCGTGCCGTACTTGCACTGGTAGATCGAGTAATGCCCGAGCGAATCGGCGATCACTTCGGCCTGGTTGACTTTGCCGGTGCGGATCGAACCGGTGTCGACCTCGATCAGCCCGACGATGTCCGGGTCCTGTCCCTTGATGAAGCGGGTGATGCCGGCCAGCACGCGCTTGTCGCTGCGGAGGTAGCCCGCACCCGGGACCGGGAGGTGGAAAGCAGCGCCGGTGCCGGTGGCATAGCGGATGTTGTAGAGCAGAAAGCGCATCAGGCCTCAAT
>JBAVIQ010000216.1:0-3066 GCA_049687035.1 Steroidobacteraceae bacterium | reverse complement strand
GCGAGCCGCTCAGGTGACGCAGGTCGAAAGTCATGTAGCCGGACGAACCGTGCGTGTAGAGCACGAGGTAGATCAGCGCGGCCAGCATCAGGATGCTGCCGAACGCCGTGTAGAGGACGAACTTGAGCGTGGCGTAGATGCGGCGCTCGCCGCCCCAGAGGCCGATGATCAGGAACATCGGGATCAGCATCGCTTCCCAGAAGACGTAGAACAGGAACAGATCCTGCGCCAGGAAGGTGCCCAGCATCGCGAACTGGATGAACAGCACCATCACGTGGAACAGCTTGACGTCCTTGTGCACGGCGCTCCACGCGCCCGCGACGACGAGCGGACCCAGGAAGACCGTGAGGAACACCAGCAGAACGTTCAGGCCGTCGAGGCCGATGCGGTAGCCGACGCCCCAGTCGCGGATCCACGGCACGTCGGTGGCGAACTGCAGGCCGGCCACCGTCCCGTCGAAGCGCTGGTACAGGATTACGCCGATGACGAACTGCAGCACCATGCAACCGAAGGAGACGCTGCGCACGAGGGAGTCGCGCCCTTTGGGCAGCAACGTGACCGCCACCATGCCGAGTGCCGGCAGCCAGAGTAACCAATTGAGCATGGTCGACTCACCCATGACGCCACACCCACACGAGGCAGCCGACTACGCCGATCACGGCCATTGCCACGTACCATTGCAACTGACCGGTTTCGACGCGGCTCAACCGGCCGGAGGCGCGGCGCGTGAGCGCCGCCAGGCCGTGCAGCGAACCGTCGATCAGGAACCGGTCGCCAAGGCCCAGGAACACGCGATCGGAGATCCAGTGCAGCGGCCGGTAGAGGACGGCCTCGTACAGCTCGTCGATGTAGTACTTGCCGCCCAGGACCCGGTGCAGGCGCGGAAAACGCGCTGCCAGGGCTTCACCGCGGGCAAGGCCGCCGCGGTACATGACGGTGGCCGCCACGAATCCCAGGAGGGCCACCGCCACTGCCAGGTACACGAGCGTGTGCTCGTACTGCTCGAGCGATTCCACCACCGCCGGAATCGGCAGCAGCGGCTCGAGGAAGTGGGGCAGCTGGAAGAACCCGCCGATCGCGGACAGCACGGCGAGGACGACCAGCACGCCCGTCATCGAGAACGGCGATTCGTGCACGTGGTGCTCGGTGTCGTGGCTCATGCGCGAGGGCGTGAGGAAGGTGAGCCAGAGCAGCCGGAACATGTAGAACGAGGTCATCAGCGAGGCGGCCGAGCCCAGCACCCACAGGATGGGCGAACCGCCGTGCTCGCTGGCCAGGGCGAACCAGAGGATCTCGTCCTTGGAGAAGAATCCAGCCAGCGGCGGGATGCCGGCGATCGCGGCCGTGGCGACCGCGAAGGTGCCGAACGTGAGCGGGATCTTGCGCCACAGGCCACCCATCTTGCGGATGTCCTGCTCGCCGCCGAGCGCGTGGATCACGCTGCCGGCGCCGAGGAAGAGGCAGGCCTTGAAGAACGCGTGGGTGTAGACATGGAACACCGCTACGCCGTAAGCGCCGACGCCCAGCGCGAGGAACATCAGCCCGAGCTGCGACACGGTCGAATAGGCCAGCACCTTCTTGATGTCCGTCTGGACCAGCGCGATGGTCGCGGCGAAGAACGCGGTCAGCACGCCGATGACCGCGACGACCTGCGACGCCTCGGGCGCGTGCTCGTAGATGCCGTGCAGGCGCGCGACCAGGTATACGCCCGCGGTCACCATCGTCGCCGCATGGATCAGGGCCGAGACCGGCGTGGGGCCGGCCATCGCGTCCGGCAACCAGACATGCAGCGGGATCTGCGCCGACTTGCCCGTGGCGCCGATGAAGAGCAGCACGCCGATGAGGCTCGCCGAGACAGCCGGCGCGATCGGAGCGGCGAACGCGGTGTTGATCTCGTCCATGTTGACCGTGCCGAGCGCCCAGTAGAGCAGGAACAGGCCAAGCAGGAAGCCGGCGTCGCCGACACGGTTCGTGATGAAAGCTTTCTTGCCCGCGGCCGCCTTGGCCGGATCCTCGAACCAGAAGCCGATCAGGAGGTAGGAGGCGAGGCCGACGCCTTCCCAGCCGACGAAGCAGACCAGCAGCGAGCGGCCCAGGACCAGCGTGAGCATGAAAAACAGGAACAGGTTCAGGTATGCGAAATAGCGCGCGTAGCTCGGGTCGTCCTTCATGTAGCCGGTCGAATAGACGTGGATCAGCGAGCCGACACCGGTGATGATCAGCGTCATCACCGCGGTCAGGCGGTCGAAGTAGAACGCGACGTCGAACCCTTGATCGCCGAAGCTCGCCCAACGGTAAGCCACCTCGAGCAGGGCCGCGTCCGGGCCGGCCGCCTGCAGCAGCGTCACCGCCTTGATCGTTGCCAGGAATGCGAGGATCGGCAGCCCGCAGCCGACGACCGAGACGAACGTGCGGCCCAGGCGACCGCCGAGCAGGCCGTTCAGCAGGAAGCCCGCGAGCGGCAACAGGACGATGACAGTGAGCAGGTTCATCGTGCGCTAGTCATCCCTTGAGGCGATCGTAGCCCTCGACATCGAGGGAGCTTCGTTGCCGCGACAGCTGCAGCACGATCGGGATCGCGATCGCGATCTCGGCAGCCGCAACGACGAAGATCAGGAATACCAGCACGGCCCCGGACAGGGTCGCCGTCTCCAGCGAGAACGTAACCAGCGCCAGGATGACCGCGTTGAGCATCAGTTCCATGCACATCAGCATGACCAGCGCGTTGCGCCGCACGATCACGCCGACCAGGCCAAGCGCGAAGAGCACGAAGCTGAGTCCGAGCAGCAGTTGGGTGTCAGCCATCCGACCGCCTCCCGCTCCTGATGATAGCGATCGCCGCGACGACCGCCGCGACCAGCAGCACGCTGGTCAGCTCGAAATGCAGCCAGTACTCGCGCAGGAACTCGACTGAGAACGGCTGCACGAGGTAGGACGGCGCCGCGCCCGCGCCGGGCTGGATGGCTGGGGCGCCGAGCCGTATCGCAGAGATGCCGAGTGCCCCGGCAAGCAGGGAACCGAGCACGACGCCGGGCAGCAGCATGCGGCTGTAGCGACGTACAAAAG